>NZ_JAUBVF010000002.1:143924-287909 GCF_036705685.1 Microcoleus sp. AT3-A2 | reverse complement strand
TGATTTTAAACCATCCTAATCTTCCTTCAGTCTTGTCTTATGGTACTTTGGCTGCTTAAAAACTGTCCGGAGTATTGCCATAAGGCACTCTTCTGATACTGCGCTACGATCTCCAATATGTACACCAACAATTTCCCTAGTCTGGGCATCCAATGCAAGCCAGACCCACTGCTGATTGCCTTTATTGTCCACAAACGACCATAACTCATCCATCTGAACATTCAGGCGCTTTTTTGGCTTGAAACTCACCTCCACTTGCTTCTTAACAACAAAAGCTCGGGCATTTACGTAGCGCTGCACTGTATCTTATGACACTTGTAATAACTGAGCAATTCCGGCTTGAGAAATACGTTCAAGTAGCATCCGCTGCATTAACTCCTGTTGTTCTTTCGTAATAGCTTTCCACGCGGGATTTAGAACAAATTGACGACCACATTCTCGACATTTGTAGTTTTGTTTACCATGCCGAGTCTGACCGTTACGACTAACTTCTTCGCAGCCACAATTGGGGCAAGAATTAATTTCTACTGTCATATTAGCAATGGCAAACACTTCTCTCTAATAGTAGCTTAAGTTTACTCCCTCCTTTCCTTCAGGGCACTACCCTGTTTTGAAGGATCTGTATTTTTAAACCGAATTATCTGGGATAGCTTTAACGAATCAGGGGACTTAAAAGCCCAAGTAGAAGCTTATTATAGATTCACAGGATATTATCCTGAATCAGTTCATGCGGATCGAATTTATCGTACAATAGAGAACGGAGCTTAGTGTCATGAAAAAGGAATTAGAATCCGTGGGCTAACCCTAGCAATACTCCCATCTCATGTCAGTAAATAGAACAAGAGGCAAGCGTTGAAATATGATAGCATTCGCAATGCTATTAAGGGCAAATTTGGGCTAGGAAAACGAAGATTTTGTCTCAATCGAGTGATGACAAAACTTGATAAGTTTTCACAAATAGCTATTGCTATTACTTTTTTAGTTATGAACCTTTCTACCTGGTGGCGTCGGGTTTTTTGTATGTTTTTATGTCTATTTGGAAAAAGAACACCTAATTTTGGGTAGGAGATAATCCCCAATTATAATTTGGGGCAGTTGGTACAGATAAAACTTATCTTTAGCAGAGCTTGAATATATCGATCGCTCTTGTTATTGATTTGCGATCGATTATTCACCAACCCCTATTTAATCCTACTATAATACTAGCCACTAACCAAGCTACCGCTTTCAGCCAAAATGGATTCACAAACTCTCCGATTAAGCGCTGGTTCGAGGTAAACATTACCAAGGGAATTACTGCAAAGGGTAATTGCAAACTGAGAATCTGTTGACTGAAAACCAGCAAATTAACCGAGATGCGTGCGATCGACTATGATGAGGTCGATCGCCAAAAATCACTCTTGTCACCGTTCCTGATTTGAGAGGTTTTTAAATTCGCGAGTTCCCTGATAACCTGATAAATCAGCTAACTCCTGCAAAGATTTTTGCCCTGGGTAAAACTTACCATTAATTTCCCAAGTAGGAGTACCCTGAATCTTGGCAGCTTCGCAAAGATCGCGGCGAGCATTTTTCCCTTGCGGATTGCACTCGATATAATTGAGAATGCGAGCCGCTTCTTTGCCAAAACTTTCCTTCTGTGCTTGACAGTGATCGCAAGTAAAAGAGCCGTACATTTTAGCTTCCACTCTTTTTAAATGTCGGGCTAAAGCAATTTCTGAAGTACCAGAGGATGTTGTGGTATTCATACTTGTTTCCTTAGCTGTACCGAGATTATTGACATCGGCATAAAGAGCCAGAGAGGAAATCAGGACTAACATAGACACCAGAATTCCTATAAAAAATAGTTGCCCGATATCATCCCATTCGCGACCGATTAATGCTAAGACAAACAAGGTAGTTGCAAACAAAGCAGACGCCACACAGTAAATACAAGCTACTTTGATATCAACAGCCAGTACATACATCAGATAGCCACTAAAAATCGTCATAGCCGTGCTACCAGCAAACAGAAATAGTCCCGTCCAAGACTCTAACTTAGAGCGGAGACTCTTCTGTTCTGCGGGATTAACAAGTAGGGGAGCTACGGCAAAAACTATCATGCTCAAATAGCCCAAAAAACCGAACAAAGAAAGAGGCAAACCAAAGACATAGGCATAGGGACTCGAAAGCACGATATCGCAGCCTTCGATCGGACAAACTGCCGTTCCGTTGGATAACTTGACCACTGTTAGATAGGCAGTAATCGCAGCCCCTATTGAGGCAATTCCTGCCGTGATGGGACGAGAATAGCGGTGAATCCAGGGCTGAGAACGTTGACGACGCATAGTATTTTTGACCTCAAAATGTATGTTTCAATTGTGGCGTAAGTTGGGCAAGGCCCGCCCTGCGAACACTCTATTTCAAAACTCTAGTCGCATTGAAAATAGCTGCTAAAGCTACCCCAACATCGGCAAAAACTGCCTCCCACATGGTAGCTAACCCAAAAGCACCCAAAGCAATAAATATGCCTTTAACTAACATGGCAAAAATGATATTTTGCCAGACAATATTGTGAGTTTTTCGGGCAATTTGGATTGCTTCAGCCACCTTTGACGGTGCATCTGACATAATTACAACATCGGCAGTTTCGATCGCCGCATCGGAGCCCAAACCCCCCATCGCTATGCCCACATCAGCCCTAGCAAGCACGGGTGCATCATTAATTCCATCCCCGACAAAAACAATTTTATCGCCTTTCCTAGATTCGCCGATTAGTTTTTCGATCGCCTCGACTTTTCCTTCGGGTAATAACTCGGCTAAATAGGAATCTAAACCGAGCTTTTTCGCAACACTATCGGCTACAGCTTGATTATCTCCTGTTAGCATCACGATGCGCTCAACACCTAATTTTTTGAGGTCGCGAATAGCCTGTACTGCGTCTTCCTTAAGCTCGTCAGCAATTAAAATGTAGCCAGCGTAGCTGTTGTCTACCGCTAAATGGACGACAGTACCTTCAGCATTGCAGACATCGTGAGGGATATTTTCTCGGTGCAGCAAACGGTCATTTCCCGCAAGCACAATTTGATTATTTACTTTTGCTCGAATGCCATGTCCCGCTATTTCTTCGTAATCTTTAACATCCGATGAATCTATCTTTCCGCCGTAAGCTTCCATAATAGATTTCGCGACGGGGTGATTTGATTGAGATTCTACTTTAGCGGCTATTTCCATTAACGCTGCTTGGGCCAAACCATTTGTAGGCACAATTTGTGATACTTTAAACACTCCTTTAGTCAGAGTTCCTGTTTTGTCCAAAACAACTGTCTTGACTGCTGTCAGGGTATCTAGAAAAGTCGAGCCTTTAACCAAAATACCGCCCTTAGCTGCACCGCCAATTCCCCCAAAATATCCGAGAGGAATGCTAATCACCAATCCGCAAGGGCAGGAAATAACTAACAAGACTAGGGCGCGGTAAACCCATAAAAAGCGATCGGCATTAGTTGCTTCTGAAATGAACAAAGGCGGAATTAAAGCCACTGCTAGCGATGCAAATACTACAAAAGGCGTGTAGTAACTGGCAAATTTTGTGATAAATTTCTCAGTTTCAGCTTTTTTGCTTCTGGCATTTTCTACTAATTCCAGAATTCGGGAGATTGAAGATTCGCCGAAGAGTTTGGTAACTTTGACGGTGAGAACTCCTGTCTGGTTAATTGTTCCTGCTAAAACTGTTTCTCCAACTTTCACGGTTCGAGGTACAGATTCTCCAGTTAATGCAGATGTGTCAATCTGAGAATTGCCGTCTATAATTTCACCGTCTAAGGGAATTTTTTCTCCCGGTTTGACAAGGATAATATCGCCGACGGCTACGGTTTCTGGCGAAACTTTTTTGATGTCGCCGTTGTCCTTGAGGTTGGCATAATCTGGGCGAATTTCTAAAAGCGATCGGATCGATTGACGCGATCGCCCGATCGCAAATTCTTGAAAAAGTTCTCCGATTTTGAAAAATAACATCACCCCGACTGCTTCAGGGAGTTTGTGAATAGCTACAGCGCCGAGTGTTGCTATAGTCATTAAGAAATTTTCATCAAAAAATCGACCTCGCAGAATATTGCGACCCGCACTGGTTAAAACATTCCATCCGCTTAAAAGATAGGCTGGGATGAAAACCAGATATTCACCTATAAAATAGGGCGTGTTGTGCAGTTTTTCTTCAAAAATTAAACCGCCGACAAATAGTACAACAACCAATATCACAGGAATCAATTCTTGCTTGAGGTTAAAATCTCCGTTCCCGTGGTCATGGTCGTGGTCGTGGTCGTCGTGGTGATGATTCTCATGGGTGCGATTGTCGTCGTCGTGACTGCAACTACAGCAGCCGGAATCGCTCGATTTGGCTTTTTGCATGGTTTTTCCTAGGTTTTTTCTAACAAATGATAATATGAATAGATATTCATATTATAGCATCAAAAATATAATCTACTAGATTTTGAGTTAAAAATATAGTAGATTATATAAAAATATTGTTAAGTTGGTAGGGAAAGTTATGAGCGATTAAGAGTAATAACTATTCTCAGTTTGCGAGTGAGAGAGAGAATGATTATCCATAGTCGTTAGTCATTAACTAATTCAGCCGCCGGATAAATTCTAAGGGCAAACCATCAGTATCGGCAATAAAAGCTACTTCGTAAACATTTTGCCCGATCGCCTGTTGAGTCGGTTCTAATAAAACTTTTAAAGCTTGAAACTGGTTTGGTTGGTCTTTAGCAGCTTCCTCAAACCGTTCTTTCAGAGACTGTAACCAACTAGGTAAGTCAGTTGTCGCCTCCGTTAAATCGAAAGATAAATGATAATATCCAACATAGTGCTCGTCTCCGAAAGCATCCGGTGCGGGTTTTGGTTCGGGGATTTGAATGAGTTCGATGCGTCCGTTGAGACCTTCCATCCAACAGGCTAGGGTGTAACCTGTGGTAAAGCGATCGCTCACAGTAAATCCCAACTGTTCGTAAAAGGCGATCGCCCGGTGAATGTTAGCAGTGCGAATCGAGGCGTGGTGCATTCGATTTTAGATTTTAGATTTTAGATTTTAGATTTTAGAAGGGAAGTAGGAATTCCGGCTTAGGATTTTAGATTTTAGAGGGTAAATTCGTAATTCGGAATTAAAAACGGTCGCATCTTTAGCGCGAAAGCAATAGAGCCTTCTTCCTTCTTCCTTCTTCCCTCTTCCTTCTTCCTTCTTCCCTCTTCCTTCTTCCTTCACTTATTCAAACAACCGAAAATAGGGATATCTAATCGGAACTCCCGGCTCTTTTTCCAAATCAAAATTAATCACTTCCCAACAAGGGTCTTCTTGGGGATCGGGGCTAAAATCCACAGGCAAACCGTACAGCCTCGGCCGGGGCGATTCCGACTGACCGCGCCAAGGCGTGCTGCGTTCCAAATAAGCGCTGATTAAGTCCCGATAGCGTTGAGCAACGATCACGCGAGTTGCTCGGTAGCCTTGAGTATAGAGTCGATCGAGCGCTTCGTGAATTTCAAACCGAATCCCGTCCGGGTGCGTGTGCTGGCGATACCATTCATTTTCCCAGCGGCGCCAGTGCCGCCCAGACTGAAGGTGAACCAGTTCCCCCGTTTTTGGATCTGCCTCAAATGCCCCGTGACGCGGACACAAATAGGTATCCGTTAGCGTTAAAGCCGGAATTGTTTGGCGACAGTGGGGACACTGAATTTCCGGGCCAAACATCGGGTATTGCAAGGCAACTTCAATCATTTATTTGCGTCCCAGCATATTTTCTCTGCAAAAGTGCCAAATACTTTTATTATATCCCGTATCAACAACCAGCTAATCTGCTAGAAGTATAACGATCGACCAACAAATGAGCAATCTCAACGAATCTCTGCCTGCACTTTCTTCCTATTGGCCCTTGCCTGATCTATCCCAAGCGGCTTTTGTCGCTGAAGGCGCTGTTGTCATCGGCAGGGTAGAGGTGGCTGCGGGCGCTAGTATCTGGTACGGGGCGGTGGTGCGGGCGGATGTAGAGCGAATTGCGATCGGCTCAAGTACCAATATCCAGGATGGAGCAATTCTGCACGGCGATCCGGGGAAACCGACTGTTTTGGAAGATTTCGTGACAGTCGGACACCGAGCGGTGATTCACTCAGCTTACATTGAACGGGGCTGCCTGATCGGGATTGGGGCGATCGTCCTGAACGGAGTGAGGGTGGGAACAGGCTCTATCGTCGGTGCAGGGGCTGTTGTCACCAAGGACGTTCCCCCTCACACGCTAGTTGCGGGAGTGCCTGCCAAACGCCTGCGGGATGTCTCTGAGGAAGAAGCAGCCGAGTTGGTGGAACACGCTAAGCATTACGAAAAGTTGGCTCTGGTTCACGCGGGGAAAGGTTCTGATTTGGGATTTGATTAGTTGATAGAATAAGATTTTAAGCAAAAAACTATTAGTTTCCAATGGCTTACACCGCGCCCAAAATCCTAACTTTTGAAACATTCCTCGATCGATATTGTGACAACTTCCGCTACGAGCTCGCTGACGGAGAATTAGTTGACATGGAACCCACAGGCCCACACGAAACCGTCAGCGGTAAACTAGCAACTCAAATCGGCATCGCCATCACAGCCGAAAAATTACCCTGGTTCATTCCGCGCACTTGTTTAATCCGTCCATTCTCAGATGCAGCTACTGCCCGCCGTCCCGATATTGTCGTGTTAGATGAAACTGCTATTGTCAGCGAACCTCTTTGGGAAAGAGAACCTGTGATTACGCTGGGACGATCTATTAAATTAGTGGTAGAAGTCGTCAGCACTAACTGGGAAACAGATTACGCCAGAAAAGTTGAAGAATATGCTATTTTAGGGATTCCAGAATATTGGATAGTTGATTATCGCGGATTGGGGGGTGTGGCTTTTATCGGTAAACCAAAACAACCTACTATCACCGTTTGCCAACTAATTGACCAAGATTACAGTCAGCAACAATTTCGCCTTGGTCAACCGATTATTTCTCCTCTGTTAAAGACATGGCAAATTCGCCTAGATGATATTCTTCCCCGTTAGGCGATCGCCCAAACCATTTTAGATTTTAGATTTTAGATTTTAGATTTTAGATTGGAAAATTGATTAATCCGGCAGCCATGAACGCAATTACTTTTAGCCAACAATCAACCGTCAAGAATCTTCGGAAATATCGGTATTGGTTCGAGCGATAAAAGTTTAAAATAAAATAAAAAAAATTGTAAAGCTCGATCGAGCGCTAAGATTAATCACATGAATAACGATCGCACATCTACTCCAAACATCCCCCCACAAACCTGGAAACGTCCCATCGGCCTCGGTTGGGAAAATCCCTATACAGTCCGCTACGCAAGCAATCTCGACGACGGGCCCTGGCACGGAATGCCTCTGGGTGGGTTCGGTGCCGGCTGCATCGGGCGATCGTCCCGCGGCGACTTTAACCTCTGGCACATTGACGGCGGCGAGCACATTTTTCGCAGTTTGCCAGCTTGTCAGTTCAGCGTTTTTGAAGAAACTCAAGGCAAGAAACAAGCTTTTGCACTTTCCACTGAACCGCCTACCGATGGCAGTTTATCTAGTTGGAAATGGTATCCATCGGAAGGAAGAAAGAAGAAGGAAGAAGGAAGAAGGGAAGAAGAAGAAAGAACCGGGGAAGAGTCTAATTCTTCGGGGAGTTATCATGCTTTGTATCCGCGCAGTTGGTATGTTTACGAAAATGTATTTGAGGCTCAATTAAGCTGCGAGCAATTTTCGCCAATTTTGCCGAACAATTATCAGGAAAGCAGTTACCCAGTAGCCATGTTTGAATGGGTGGCGCACAATCCTACAGATGCGCCGATCACTCTCAGCATCATGCTGACTTGGGAGAATATTGTTGGTTGGTTTACTAATGCCAATAAGTCGCCGAAAGTGATGGTTCGAGATGATGGCAGTCCATTTTATGACTATCAACCCCGGTGGGGAGAAAGTGCCGGAAATTTGAATTTGTTGGTGGAAGATTTTCACCGGATAGGTTGCGTGATGACGCGGTTGACTGCTGAGGACGAACCGCAAGAGGGGGATGGACAATGGGCGATCGCAACTATTACTAATCCAGCGGTAGAAGTATTCTATCAAACTCGTTGGAACCCGGCGGGGAACGGTGACGATATTTGGCGCAACTTTTCTGCTGAAGGTTTCTTGTTGGATGACAAAGATGAGACAGCCGCAGCCGCCGGAGAACAGTTGGCTTGTGCGATCGCAGTTCGCTTTACTATTAGACCGGGAAAAACTCGCAAAATTCCCTTTATTATAGCTTGGGATTTGCCCGTTACTGAGTTTGCATCGGGAGTTTGGTACTACCGCCGCTATACTGATTTCTTCGGCCGCAACGGCAAAAATGCTTGGCCGATTATTCGCACTGCAATGAAGCATTCCGATACTTGGCGCGAAAATATCGAAGCTTGGCAAAAACCCATTTTAGAACGGAAAGATTTGTCAGATAGTTTTAAAATGGCGCTGTTTAACGAGTTATACGCCCTGACAGACGGCGGTACTCTGTGGAGTGCGGCTGACGAACGCGATCCCAAGGGTCAATTTGCAGTTTTGGAGTGCATTGATTATCGCTGGTACGAAAGTTTGGACGTGCGGCTTTACGGTTCTTTTGCTTTGTTGATGCTGTGGCCGGATTTGGAAAAGTCGGTGGTTTTAGCGTTCGCTAGGGCAATTTCAGCCGGAGACGATACGCCGAGAATTATTGGCTGGAATCAAGCTTCGGCTATTAGAAAAGCTGTCGGTGCGACGCCGCACGATTTGGGTGCTCCTAACGAACATCCTTGGGAGAAAACGAATTATACTAGCTATCAAGATTGCAATTTGTGGAAGGATTTGCCTTGCGATTTTGTGTTGCAGGTTTATCGGGATTTCCTCTTGACTGGCGGCACAGATTGTGAGTTTCTGCAAGAGTGTTGGCCGGCAATTGTTGAGGCTTTGGCTTATCTGAAAACTTTTGATGAGGATGGGGACGGAATTCCTGAGAATTCGGGAGCACCGGATCAGACGTTTGATGACTGGCAAATGCGGGGAATCAGTGCGTATTGCGGGGGTTTGTGGTTGGCGGCGCTGGAGGCTGCGATCGCGATCGGCGAAATCTTGGAAGATGCAGCACCGGAGATAATTCCTAACCCTCAAACAAAGATAGCATTATATCACAGTTGGCTGTTACAAGCAAGACCGAGCTATCAAGAAAAACTTTGGAACGGTCAATATTACCGTTTGGACAGCGAGAGTAATTCCGAAGTGGTGATGACCGACCAACTGTGCGGTCAATTTTACGCGAAGCTGTTAGGATTACCGGATATTGTGCCACCGGAATGTGCAGCCAGTGCTCTAGAAACTGTGTACGATTCTTGCTTTTTGAAGTTCAACGATGGCGAGTTCGGTGCGGCAAATGGAGTGATGCTGAATGGTTCGCCGGAAAATCCCAATGCGACTCATCCTTTGGAAGTTTGGACGGGGATTAATTTTGGGTTGGCGGCTTTTTTGGTACAGATGGGGATGGAGGAGAAAGCTTTTAAATTGACGGATGCTGTGGTGAAACAGATTTATGAAAATGGGTTGCAGTTTCGCACGCCGGAAGCGATTACGGCGGGGGGAACTTTTCGGGCGAGTCACTATTTGCGGGCGATGGCAATTTGGGCGATTTACGGGGTGTTGACCAATTTTAAATAGGGAAAAAGGTATATTAGCTGGTGAATCCCACTAAAATTTTAAAAATTTCAGCCTTCAACCCCATTATTGTTGACTGTTGACTGTTGACTGTTGACTGTTGACTGTTGGCTAATGACTGATGACTAATGACTAATGACTGATGACTGTTGACTGTTGACTGTAGAAGGAGGGGTCAAAAAAATGAAAATTGCGCGAATTATTTGTTGCGAGGTTGATTCGACTTTACGCCCGACGATTAAGCGCGGATTTGATATCATTCCGACCTGACTGCCGGAATATGAAGGGTATCGAACTCGGCTATAAACGAGAAATACAAAGGGTTTGAGGCGATTGTTGAGGCCAATGCAGTACGCACATTACCCGTATATAATTTGGAGTGATAGCCAATTTCAAGATAAAATAGAAAAATGTCAAATCCTTTGCTTTCCCTCAACTACGAACCCGCGATAGAATCCCTCGGCGGCGACTATTTCGATGAAGTCCCTGCGGCCGATTTTCCGCAGCACATCCTGCGTTTCCGCAATGACAAATTATTGCCGACATTGGGTTTAGACCCCGCACAAGTAACCGACCAACATTTTATCGAAGCGTTCGGCGAATTTCATTGTGTCCGTCCCTTTCTCGCACTCCGTTACCACGGCTATCAATTCAACGAATACAACCCGAATTTAGGCGACGGTAGAGGCTTTTTGTACGGTCAAGTTCGCGGGACTGACGGCAGACTTTACGACTTCGGCACGAAAGGTTCCGGCCGCACGCCCTACTCGCGGCACGCTGATGGTAGACTCACTCTCAAAGGGGGAATTCGCGAAGTTTTAGCCGCCGAAGCTTTGCACAGGTTGGGAGTTAGGACATCCCGCTGTTTTAGTTTAGTTGAAACGGGCGAGGCTTTGTGGCGGGGTGACGAACCATCACCGACGCGATCGTCCGTAATGGTGCGTTTCAGTCATTCTCACATCCGGTTTGGAACTTTTGAAAGATTGCACTATATCCGCAGACCGGATTTAACTAAAAAACTTTTAGATTTTGTTATTGAATATTACTATCCTGAACTGCATTTAGAAGCAAGTAATGCGGGTGTGTCGCCTGCCGAAAAATATGCGCTATTTTATGCAGATTTAGTCAAGCGAGTAGCTGAATTAGTCGCTCAATGGATGGCAGCAGGATTTTGCCACGCCGTGCTAAATACTGATAATATGTCGATTACTGGAGAAAGTTTCGATTACGGGCCTTTCGCTTTTATCCCAACTTACAAGCCGGAATTTACAGCAGCTTATTTCGACCATTACGGTCTTTATTGTTACGGCAATCAACCGTTTATTTGTAAGGGAAATTTAGAGAAGCTCCAGCAACCGCTAGCAGCCGCGATTCCTCAAGCTGATATGGATGCGGGTTTGGCAAAGTTTGGCGATTATTATAATGCAGCTTATCGGCAGTTGATGCTAAATAGATTGGGATTTGAGGATTTGCCAGAGGCTGAGGGAGATGAGTTGTTGAAGGTGACAATTAAAATGCTGGCGGAGTCTCAAGTCGGCTATCAGGATTTCTTTTTTGAATTGCGAAGACAGTTCGATCGCACTTGGCGAGATGATGCTAGTCTAATTTTTGCTGAGGCGGAACCGGCGGACTTGATAGCACCTTGGCGACAGTTTTATTATCACGTTTTGCAAAGTTTGTCTACGGATGATATGGATCAAATGGCGGACAGGTTGCGGAAGCACAATCCCGAACAATCGCTCTTGAGACCGACGATTGAGGCTGTTTGGGAACCCATAGCTATTGAGGATAATTGGGAACCGTTTTATGAATTGGTTAAACGACTTCAAAATTCTTAAAAGGAATTGGGCATGGGGCATTGTTGACTGTTGACTGTTGACTGTTGACTGTTGACTGATGACTAACAACTAGCAACTGACAACTGACAACTGACAACTGACTACTTGAGCTTCTCAATCTCAAATTGTGCATCTTTGTAACCGCCAGTAAGCCCTTGATCGAGAAACATTTTGCCGGCTTTTTCTAAATCGCTAATTGCTCCTGCTTTGTCTCCCAAGGAGCGACGAACCATGCCTCTACCGTAGTAAGCAGCAGCATAATTCGGGCTGATCCGAATAGCTTGCACGTAATCTGCGATCGCACTATTGTAATTCTTTAACTCCTGATAAATCTTAGCCCGATTGGCGTAAGCTTCCGCATTGTTGGGATTGAACCCGATTGCTGCTGTAAAATCTGCGATCGCACCCTGGGCGTCACCCCCTGCGCTGCGAGCTAAACCACGATTGTTAAAAGCATTAAAATCATTCGGATTCACTGTCAGCGCTTGAGTGCAATCGGCAATTGCTTTCGGATAATCCTTCAAATTTAAATAAGCAATGCAGCGATTGTTGTAAGGGACCCCATCCTCCTCGCTCAACGAAATTGCCTGAGTGCAATCGTCAATTGCCGCTTGAGGCGCTCCCAAATTCAACTGCGTGCTGCAACGATTAGCGTAAGCATCTCCACTCTTGGGATCGATCGCAATTACCTGAGAATAATCCGCCAAAGCTCCCTGATAATCTCCTAGGTGAAAGCGAGCTCTTCCCCGACTGTAAAAAGCATCAACATTCTTAGCATCAAGTTTAATTGCCTCAGTATAATCTCCAATCGCCCCCTGCAAATCTCCGCTCCCAGCACGAGCCAACCCCCGCGAATGATAAGCTTTAACAAGCTTCGGCTGCAACCGAATTACTTCGGTAAAATCCTGAATAGCCGCCTTGTAATCTTGCATTTCTAAATAAGCAACTCCTCTTTCATAATATGTATCAGCATCATTGGGCTGGAGATTCAAAGCTTGAGTGTAATCCTCAATCGCCCCACGCTTGTCGTTAAAATCGTGACGGGCTAGGCCACGGTTAAAATAAGCCTGAACATATTTAGGATTGAGAGCGATGGCCTGAGAATAATCCGCAATTGCTTCTTGATACTTTTGTAAATCATAATTAGCATTACCGCGCTGGTAAAAACTTTCAGCATTTTTAGGATTCAATTGAATTGACTTATTAAAAGCCTGCAAAGCTGCATCCGCATCTTGATTGCGAGACTTTTCCACTCCCTCTTCGTAATATTCCTTAGCTTTAATCGGATTCGGGCGGCTCCAATAACTAAACAGAAATATCAGAACTATTGCCACCCCGACGCCCGCCAAAACCAGCAACCAAAATCTACTTCCCAAACGTGACGAAAAACTATCAGAAGAAACTAAGGTGGGAGCCATACTTTTCTTGTGAGCCGGATTCATCGGCTCTTGGCGGTGTCTCAACTTGCTGAGAGCTACCAAAACTTCTTCCGCAGATTGATAGCGCTTGGCAAATTGGTGACAGACCATTTTGTCAATTATATTGGCTAATCCCACAGAACATTGAGCTCGGTTTCGCCAAACAATTTCCCCCGTATGAGAAGGACTCGGATCTTGCAATTTTGGCAAATCCGTACCGGGTAAACCAGTGATAGCTTGGACTGCCATCATCCCGACTGCATAGAGGTCACTGCTAAATTGCGGGTTGCCTTGAAATTGTTCGATCGGCATATAAGCCGGAGTTCCAGTAGCAATGGTGCGCGGAAATTCTGTATCGTACTCGCTGACGTGACTGGCAACTTCTTTAACCGAACCGAAGTCAATTAAAACTAATTTGCCGTCTGGTTTGCGGCGGATTAAGTTGGAGGGATTAACATCGCGGTGAATCACTCCCTGAGAGTGTACGAAGGCGAGAACTTGTAACACTTCTTGCAACAGATCCAGCACTCGTTCTTCTCGCCAAGGTTGACCGGCCACAATTTCTCTATTTAGGGCGTGTCCGGGGACAAACTCTTCGACGAGGTAGAATTGATTGGCTTCTTCAAAATAAGCTAGTAAAAATGGAATTTGATCGTGTTTCCCCAGCTTTTCTAATATTTCTGCTTCTTGTTTAAATAAGCGATAAGCTGTTTTGAGAACTGTGGAAGTGTTGCTGGGAGGGCGCAGTTGTTTGACTACACATTGAGGATGGCCCGGCCGGCGAGTATCGACAGCTAAATAAGTTTGTCCAAAAGCTCCTGAACTGAGAATTTGTACTACGCGATAACGCCTGTCTAAAAGTTGACCAACCATGTTCATATCGATAATTGGGAATTGGTAACGGGGAGGTGGTAATTGGGAATTGGTAACGGGGAGTTGGTAACGGGGAGTTGGTAACGGGGAGTTGGTAATTTGACCTTCTTCCTTCTTCCTTCTTCCTTCTTCCTTCTTCCTTTTTTCTTCTTTTTTTAACATCTGAATCGTGACTAATAGTTTATTTAGAGTCGTTGATTTGTGATTGTGCGTTTTGGAAACCATCGGCTCTTCCTTGTTCTAGAAACAAGGTTGCAGCTTTCTGAAAATCTTCGATCGCCCCAGCACGGTCTTTGAGTTGGCGGCGGACGAGGCCTCGGCTGTAAAAAGCGCTAGCATTGTTGGGGTTGAGCCGCAGCGAGTGAGCGAAATCCTCAACCGCTAAAGGGTAATTTTTTAGTTCTGAGTAAATAGTACCGCGATTGCTGTATGCTACTGCATCGCTGGGATTGAGGCGAATTGCTTGAGTAAAATCTTCTAAAGCTCCCTGCTTGTCTCCCGAAGCCGATCGAGCTAATCCTCGATTGCTGTATGCTTTGGGATTGTTGCCGTTGAGTCCGATCGTCAAACTGCAATCTTCGCTAGCCTTTTGAAATTGTTTTAAATTCAGATAAGCAATGCAGCGGTTGTTGTAAGCTGCTTCATCTTTTGGAGCAAGGCGAATTCCTTCGGTGCAATCTGCAATCGCTTTGTCGTAGGTGGCCAAATTCAAGTAAGCGCTGCACCGATTGGTATAAGCGTCAGCGAGATCTGGTTGCAATTCGATCGCCTTACTATAATCTTCCATCGCTCCTTGATAATCTGCCAGATTAAACCGCGATCGACCACGACTGTAGTATACGCCAGCTTGTTTGGGACTAATTTGAATGGCTTGAGTAAAATCTGCCATTGCTCCTGTTTTGTCGCCTGCAGCCGATCGAGCTAAACCCCGATTGCTGTAAGCTGTAGCATCGTTGGGACTGAGCCGAATTGCTTGAGTGTAGTCTTCAATTGCTGTGCGGTAGTCACCCAAATCGTAGTAGGCTAAACCCCGCTGAGAGTATGCCTCACCGTCGCTGGGATTGAGTCGCACTACTTGAGTGAAATCTTCCACTGCCCCCCGCTTGTCCCCGATGTCGAGGCGGGCCATACCTCGATTGTAGAGAGCTTTGGTGTGGCTAGGATTGACTTTAATTGCTTGCGTGTAATCCTGTATTGCTTGCTCGGTTGCCCCCATGTCATAGCGAGCGTTTGCCCGCTTGTAGTAAGTTTCCGCATCGGTGGCATTCATGGCGATCGCTTGAGTATAATCGGCGATCGCGCCTGTTGTGTCACCTTGCTGCGCCTTGGTAACGCCGCGCGCTAACAATTCTTTTGCCCTCGCGGGACTTTGACTCTGCCAAAAGTAAATTATGACAGCAGTCAAGATTAAAGCTGCCGCTGTTGCAGCCAATAGCAGCAGTTTGGTTTGGCTTTGTCTTCGCGGTTGACTCATAGCGTCCGTGATGATGGTGGCTGGCGGCGGCTCAACCTCCAATTTTACGGCGATTTGTTTGAGGTCTGCTAAAACTTCGGCGGCCTCCTGATAACGTTCCTCGCAGTCAGGCCGCACCATTCGATCAATAATATCTGCTAGGGCTGCCGAACAAGTTGTCCGGTTTCGCCAGGAAATTTCGTTGTTGTTTTTTAAGGCACTCAGTTCGTTGGGTGAGAGTCCGGTGACAGCAATCTGGGCGATCGTACCTAGAGCGTAGATGTCGCTATTGTAACGGGGGTTGCCGCTCAATTGCTCGATCGGCACGTATAACTCCTGGGTCACCAAATCCTGTTTTTTTGCCACAGGCCGTTTAACAGAGTTTGGGGAAGTTTGCGACAACAAATGACAGTTAGCAAGTTCCGGGTTAATTTCTTTGTCTAAGCTAAAGTCTACCAATACAAATTTGCCGTCTGACTCGCGCCGGATTGCTCTGTCTGGTTGAATTCTGCGGTGAATAAAACCCTTCTCGTGGATGAACACCAAAATTTCTAATATTTCTGATAGCAGATTAATTACTTGGTCTTCATCCCAAGGTTGACCGGGTATTAGTTCTTGACTTAAAGGTAATCCCGCAATAAATTCTTCAATTAAGTATAAACTTTGATTTTCCTCAAAATACGCCAATAATTCCGGGATTTTGTCGTGTTTTCCCAATTTTTCAATTATTTCTGCGTTTCTTTGAAATATAACTTTGACTAATTCTGGAGTTTGCGAACTTGTGCCGGGTAGCCGCATTTCTCTAACCGTGCATTGCGGATACCCCGGACGGTGAGTATCTGCTGCTAAATAAGTTTTTCCCACCTCACTTGAGTCTGTGACTTTAATGATGCGGTAACGTCTGTCTAGAAGTTGACCAATCATGCTTTGCCCTCTACCCTATCAATTTTCCATTATCGCATAAAATCAGAATAGCCAAAATATTTGGCTGAGTAATTTAAGTTCGATCGAACCCTGACTCCTACCCAAAAACGGATAGTTGCTTTCCGACAGGAGTCGTTAGCCTCCCAAAATTTTAGACACCAGTTCAAGCTACCCGATTCATTTGTGGAGTCAATCTAAAATCTGAAATCTAAAATCGACTGACTGGACAAACAGGCGATCGGATTGGCTAGCCAAGTCCAGTGCGGTGACCACGCTCTTCTAATATCTTAGGAAAAAAATGCTGAAATTGTTTATCCTCTCAATGAAAACTGTATAATTTAACAACCGGGGCGGAGGTGACTCAAATGAAAGTACAACTGGTTGAATCCCTAATTCAATTTATCCTGTCTCTCGAAGCCTGCGAGCAATTAGCGATCGCAGGAAAAAGATTAAAAAATCTCCCTTGCCCTGTGACTCAGAAACTCGTGCAGCTTGCCCAAAAGGGCGGAAATTTATTTTTTTTGAATGACGAACTAGAGATTTATACTCTCGAATACCGAGAAGCAATTGCCTGATACTCAAAAACAGGATATTGAGAGAACTTTTAAATGTGTGAACAATAAAAATGTCTGAATCATTAACCAAAGGAGGAACGATCGCAGCGATCGCGACTGCCATAGTTCCCCAACAAGGCAGCGTCGGCATTGTGCGAGTTTCCGGTTCCGCAGCCTTAAAAATTGCCGAAACTCTGTTTTGCGCCCCAGGAAGGCAAATTTGGGAGTCTCACCGCATTCTTTACGGCCACATCCGTCGCCCCAAAACTCAAGAATTAGTCGATGAAGCTTTGCTGCTAATCATGAAAGCGCCGCGTTCTTTTACTCGCGAAGATGTGGTGGAATTTCACTGTCACGGCGGCATTATGGCCGTGCAGCAAGTCTTGCAATTGTGTTTGGAAAATGGGGCGAGATTAGCGCAGCCAGGAGAGTTTTCTCTGCGGGCTTTTTTGAACGGGAGGCTGGATTTAACTCAAGCTGAAAGTATCTCAGATTTGGTGGGAGCAAAATCGCCCGCTGCTGCACAAAGTGCTTTAGCTGGTTTGCAAGGAAAATTAGCGCAGCCAATTCGCAAATTGAGAACAACTTGTTTGGACGTGCTGGCAGAAATTGAGGCAAGAATTGATTTTGAGGAAGATTTGCCACCTTTAGATGAAGCTAAAACTTCTTTGGAAATAAATCATGTTTTGGAGGAATTGTCAACAATTTTGGCGACTGCAGATCGTGGAGAATTGTTGAGAACTGGTTTGAAAGTAGCGATTGTTGGGCGACCGAATGTGGGCAAATCGAGTTTGCTGAATGCGTGGAGTAAGAGCGATCGGGCGATCGTCACGGATTTGCCCGGTACGACGCGGGATGTGGTAGAGTCGCAGCTAGTTGTGGGCGGCATTCCGGTGCAGGTGCTCGATACTGCGGGAATTCGAGAAACCGAAGACAAGGTAGAAAAAATTGGCGTTGAGCGATCGCGCGCCGCAGCAAAACAAGCCGATTTAGTGTTGTTGACAATTGACGCGCAATCGGGCTGGACAGAGGAAGATTCGGAAATTTACGAACAAGTAAAGCACCGCCAGCTAATTATAATTATCAACAAAATCGACCTAGTAAAAATAATTCCTGAATTACCTTTTTCCCCTGAAGTTCACCCAATAGTTACCGCAGCAGCAGCCCTCGATCGAGGCATAGAAGACTTAGAAACAGCAATTTTAGATGCTGTCAGCGGGGGAAATTTGCAAGCAGCAAACTCAGACTTAGCAATCAACCAGCGACAAGCAGCGGCGTTAACTAAAGCTAAAATTTCTCTGGAACAATGCACAGATACTATGAGCAATAAATTGCCTTTAGATTTCTGGACAATAGATTTGCGCGGTGCAATTCAAGCATTGGGGGAAGTTACGGGCGAAGAAGTGACAGAATCAGTACTCGACAGAATATTTAGTAGGTTTTGTATTGGGAAATAGTAATAGGAAAAGATTAAATTAAAGAGGTAAGCTGTCTCGCATTTAAGTTGTATTTTTAGGGCGGGCGGGACGCCCAACCCCTACTCCCCACAATATTTTCACTCTTTGTGGAACAGGCATCTTGCCTGTTCTTGAGAATGGTGTAAGATGTTAACTTCATCAAACTTGACTGTAAAATTTAGATGCGCCTGGGCTTAGTGAAGCAATACTACTGACAAATAACAACTAAGTCATTCTTACGATCGAGGTCTGCCCAGACTTGTAATATAAAGCACAGCCTCACCCGCAGGAATACCGAGAACGTCATTGACGCGATCGTCAAAAAAGCCCCCGATACCGCTGACACCCAAACGCAGTTGTATAGCTGCTAAGTTCAACCGCTGGCCCAAATGACCCGCGTCCATGTGCAAATAGCGGTAAACTCGATCGCCATATTTTGCTACAGCCCTGTTCAAATCCGCCGTGTGAAACAACAGCGCCCCCGCATCTCTGCCCAAGTCTTGCCCCAAACACAAAAAATGCAGTTCCCTGCGGAAATTTTTAAACCGAATTTGCCGCAATTCTTGAGCTTTCGGAGCATAATAATAACAGCCTTCTTCTAATCCATTCACTCCCGAAACAGCAATAAAAGTCTCGATCAAGCTTAAATCAAAATAGTCGGGATAACCGTCTAATCCTTGGTCGATATAGTGCTGCGGCTGGTAAGTAAAATCGAGCATAGCTAGCAGTTCGCCCAAGCTCAAAGAAGCACCTGTATAAGCACGGGTAGAACGCCTTTTGAGCATAGTGTTTTCTAAAGTTTCCAGGTTCACTCCCCAAGGAATCGAAGGAGTGACCGTCGAAACTTTAGTACAAAATGGAAAGTTGTATTTATCTTCTAATTCCCCTTCACTTTCATCAAGTTTCCAGCCATCCGCTCCGGTAGGGTCTGATTCTAAATGCGTGGCTTTGTGGAGGTATTTTAACAGTTGACCTTCGGAAATTTTCGGGTAATCCGTGGTGGTGTTTCCGGGCAAAGCTGTTTTAAATTTAGGCAAGTTTTGGTCAATATCTAGCAAGTCGGCTAAAGCAACTACACAAATCGCTCCTTCTTGCTCCGAGTCGATGTACAGTAATTCATTGACAGCTTCGTCGGCGAATCCTCCAATCAGGTGAGGTCGGTAATCGTTGACGGCGCAAGCTAACTCGATATTGCTCAATAAATGACCGGTGTCTAGAAAAATTCGCCGATAAGCTCGGTCTTCGTAACGCCAAGAAGAACGGAAAAAAACAGTGGTGATAGCGATCGCCAATTGGGTATTTTCTAGCGCTGGCGACTGGAAACAAGCTGCTTGCAAGGTCGGCCAAACTTGACTGTCCCAAAAATGAACAAGTGAATGAGTTCTGCACTGATAGTTGTAGAGCCCGGCCGGCAACTGGGCAGTGCCACGGGAGATTAAATAAACCTCTGCAGGGTAGAGTCCACCCGCCGACGGTGCAGATCGCAAATACAGGTAGCTGTCGTCTACCGTCTGCACTTTCGCCGTCAAGCCGTAGCTGCACAGCAACAAGCTAGATAACCGATGCCACCAAGCGGCATCGGGATCGGGATCGGCATCCTCCGAGGGGTCTTTTAGATAAGGCTTGAGGTCAAAATACGCTCCAATTTTATATTCTTTGAAAGGCACAGGTTGCTCTGTCCAATCTAGCTGTCTACTTTTAGCAGCAATGGTTTCAGGGTCGTATTTTGTCCGTTCGTGGTAGTGCTGAGCAATGGAGAGAGGAAGTTCTGGCATATTTCAGTAGAGGATTGACTTTGGTTTCTCGATCGATCTTGACATTACTAACCGTTTAATGGTTGAGCAAGGCAGAAATTTACAAATATAAAAAAAATCTTAGAAAAAATGCGACTGTTGTTACACAAGCTTAACATAATAAGAGACATAAGTATAAATACGCAGAATAATAACCATTAATTACTGTTATGGATTGGCTGCAGTAGCTGTCGTCATGAGGAATGAAAATGCAAAAGCTAAGCGCTGAGGAATTGCTTGCTCAGTATGCTGAGGGCCAGCGAAACTTTAACGCCGTTGACTTAAGTGAACATAACTTGTTTCAAGCAGATTTGACAGAAATAAATCTTTCTGGTAGCGTTCTGAGGCGAGCTTATTTGCCCTACGGAAATTTGACTCAAGCCAATCTTTATAAAACCGATTTGCAAGATGCTGAATTGGGCGACATTCAACTTTATCAAGCTAACTTGTCAGAAGCAACTTTATCCAGAGCAAACTTATCAAGAGCAAATTTGCGTCACGCCAATTTGCAAGGTGCGAATTTGCAGAAAGCTAATTTGCAAGGTGCGGATTTGTACAATGCAGATTTGAGATATGCCGATTTGAGATATGCGGATTTGAGCCGAGCTAATTTGGAGAAAGCAAAGTTAAGCAAAGCTCAATTAGCGGGCTGCAACTTATTTCGATCGCGCTTGGTTGATTTGTCGGAAGCGGAGTGCGATCGCACTACTATCGGGCCCGAAGGCTATTGATGATTTGCAGTGGCTAGTCTAGGGCGTAGGGCGATCGGCTAATTAAGCGGATCGCTATTTTTAAAATTTCTTAACATTTCTCGACACGCGGGAAAATGTGAGTTACAGTCGTAGAGAACTTATCGCTCCGCAACATAGACAATAAATAACACATTTTTCCAGCGGAAAAAAGGCTAAAATTTATGAATTCTCCTGACAACAAATCCCGAGAACTCCGGCGCAAAGAACAAGAACTGCGGAAGCGCGAACAAGAAATTCGGCTCCGCGAACTAGAAGCCGAAATTGACCGCTCAGTGCCAGAACATCTAACAAGCAAGTACCAAGAACCAGACAGCAAAGTTAACAGCAAACTCAAACAGTGGCGCCGAAAAATTATAGCAGTGACTCAATTTACAGGCATTGTAATTGCTGTTATCGTTGCAGTTCGCATAGCATCTTGGCTGGCAGCGGCGCTGATAGTGGGAGGCATTGCTTTCATAGCTTACAAAATGTTTATTGAAGAAGACAAAAGTTGAGAATTTCAAGCAGGAAACAATCAGGAAATACCCATGAACCTTAAAGTAGAAACTAGCAACTTTCTCAACGATTTAGAGCGAGTAGCCGCCGTCCGCCGAGAAATTGCAACTCGCCTCAGCAACATCGCAACAGCCATCAACCAATCAGAATTAGCAGGAGGAGAAGGATCGGGAAAACTCGGTTTAGAAACAGACAACGCGGACATTGATGTCGCCAGTAAAAACTTGCGCCAAGGAGTCTTTCGGCTGCTAGTGCTAGGCGACATGAAACGCGGTAAAAGCACTTTTCTCAATGCGTTAATCGGCGAAAATTTACTACCGAGTGACGTAAATCCCTGTACAGCTTTACTGACGATTTTGCGCTACGGTTCAGAAAAAAAAGTTACCGTTTATTTCAATGACGGCAAAAGCCCAAAACAGCTAGATTTTAAAAGTTTTAAACAGAACTACACAATTGATCCCGCTGAGGCAAAACGCCTAGAAGAAGAAAAGAAACCAGCATTTCCAGATATCGATTGCGCCGTAGTAGAATATCCCTTACCTTTGCTGGAAAAAGGCATAGAAATAGTAGACAGTCCCGGACTGAACGATACAGAAGCCCGCAATGAATTATCTCTGGGTTACATCAACAACTGCCACGCTATTTTGTTTGTGCTCAGAGCAACTCAGCCTTGCACAATGGGTGAAAGACGTTATTTAGAAAATTACATCAAAAATCGCGGATTAAGCATTTTCTTTTTGATCAATGCTTGGGATCAGGTGCGGGAAAGTTTGATTGACCCGGATGATCCTGAAGAATTAGCAGAAGCAGAAGGGAAACTGCGGCGGGTTTTTCAAGCTAATTTGGCTGAATATTGTTTAACAGAAGGACACGATATTTACGACGAGCGAGTGTTTGCAATTACCTCAATTAAGGCGCTCAGGCTGCGGATGAAAAACCCGGAGGCGGATTTGACAGGAACTGGTTTTCCCGAGTTTATGGCGGCACTGAATACGTTTTTGACCCAGGAAAGGGCGATTTCGGAATTGCGCCCGGCGAGGACTTTGGCGCGTCAAATTTCTGCTCGTGTCCGCGAAGCTGTTGGGCGCAGATTACCATTACTCGATCGCGATGTCAATGAGTTGAAGGAAAAGATTAATTCAGTTGAGCCGGAGTTTAAAAAACTGACTCACATTCGCGATGAGTTTCAACAAGAAATTATCGCAGTTAGAGATAGTAAATCGCGGGCGATCGCAGATTCTTTCCGCGCCTACGTTCTTAACTTAGAAAACACCTTTGAAACAGATTTCTTACGGTATCAACCAGAGCTGAGATTTCTAGATTTCTTCAGCCAAGGCAAGCGAGAAGCCTTTGAAGCATCCCTCAAACGAGCATTCGAGCAGTATATCAACGACAAACTAGCAGCTTGGACTCTCACGGCTGAACAAGAAATGAATTCAGCATTTTCGCAACTCTCACAAAGTGCGGCAAATTACGGAGCATCTTACACGAAAGTGACTGAAAAAATTACCGAAAAACTGACCGGGCAAAAAATACCAGCAGCAGTCAGCAACTCAAACGAAGATAACTCGCCAGCTTGGGCAAAATGGGCGATGGGATTGTTCTCGTTAACGACAGGAAATCTGGCGGGCGTAGCAATGGCAGGAGCGGGTTTTGATTGGAAAAATATCCTGCTCAACTTAATTACTGTGTTAAGCGTTAGTACGATTCTTGCTAGTTTGACGGGGATTGTTTTGGGGCCGCTGTACTTGGCGTTGTTGGGGATGGGTGTTGGGGTTTTGCAAGCAGACGGAGCTCATAAACAGTTGGTAAAAGCCGCGAAAAAAGAGCTAGTGAAATATCTGCCGCAGGTGGCTCAAGAGCAGTGGCAGCCGATTCACGATGCTGTGAAAGAGTGTTTTGATGTTTACGGGCGAGAAGTGGGCGATCGCATGAATGCGGATATTAATTCTCGGAAATCGGAGTTAGATAATTTGCTCGAACAAAAGGAATCTCGCGAGATTAATTGTCAGGCTGAATCCCAGCGGTTGAAAAAATTGGAGGCTGATGTTTCTGCCGAGTCGCAGAGTATTGAATCACTATATCAAGCTTTCCTAGCATCCGCTTGAAATAAAACAACAATATGCAACAACCCGAAATTTATCAACACCTGACTGACAATCTCAAATCAGCACTCGGTATTCTCGAACTTGAGAAAAACTCCCAACTTTACCGAGATACCACCTCAATCTGTGACTATCTCGCCAAACCAACTTTTCAAGTTGCTGTCTTTGGCCCGTTTAATTACGGCAAGTCAACTTTGCTGAATGCTTTGCTGGGAAATCGGGCTTTGCCGATCGACCTTGTGCCCACTACAGGTGCTGCCATTTATGTCAACTACGGTGAGGAATTGCACGCAAAAATTACCCTGAAAGACGGCACGGAAATTAGCGAACCGGGGACTGATGTTTTGAAACGCTACGCCATCCTTGACGACGCCAGACAAATGCGGGATGATGTGGCGGCCGTGAATGTTTACTGTCCCCATCCATTCCTGCAAACCGGTGTGGAATTGCTGGATTTGCCGGGAACCAATGATCGGGAAGAACAGGATAATTTGGTTCGGGATAAATTGCTAACGGCTGATTTGGTTGTGCAGGTTTTAGATGCTCGCAAATTGATGACTTTAGGGGAACGAGAGAACTTGAGAGATTGGTTGAGCGATCGCAACATCAACACTGTCGTCTTTGTTGCCAATTTTCTCAATCTACTCGAACCAGACGACCAAAAACAAGTTTACAATCGCTTGTTGTTTGTTGCCGAAAGTTTTCGCTCCAACTTACCGAACAATATCAGCAATATCTACCGCGTCGATGCTTTGCCGGCGTTGAGGGCGAGGCTGAAAGGAGATGTGGCGGCCGCCCAAACTACAGGAATTGCCACGTTTGAATCGGCTTTGCAAAGTATTGTGGCAGCTCAACAGGAACAACTAGCAGTTAAGTTGCCCAGAATTGAAGCTATAGCTACTAAAATTTGCCACTCTCTCCGAGCCAAAGCTGAAACTGTCACTGCAGAAATAGCTGCCGCTCAAAAAAAGCACAAAGACAAAATTGAAATTAAACAAAAAGCCGAAAAACTGATATCAAAAGGCTTTCAAGCCAGCGTTTCCGATTTCGAGATTTGGCTTTACCAGCCCACACTTTTGCAGCGGTATCAATCGGAAATGGCGGTGTCGCTCCAGGAAGGAAGTTTTGATGCGTGGAAGCTAAAATTTCAGCGAGAGGTCTTACATCAGCAGCAAAGCATCGCAGAATGGGTAAATAAAGCTTGCGAATTCTTTGAGAAAGAACAGCCGATCGCACTTTTGATTTCGTTTCCTCCATCCCCGCAAGTTTCTTTACCGGAGCCGCCGCCACCTCCACCTCAAAAGTCGAACGAGGGCGAAGTGGCTCCAGTGGCGATCGCCACAGGCTTAGGTTGGCTATTGGGCGGGCCTGTGGGAGCCGCAGTAGTCGGCGGTGCTAGCTATATTTTGAATAAAAGAACTGGGTATGAAAAGCCGCCTGAATCGTCAGAAGCATATCTCAATCAAGTAACGGAAATTTGCAGCGAGGCTGCTAAAAACTATCTCGCTCGCTTCAGCACCGATACTTTTTCCATGCTGCAACACTACAAGGAAATCGCCGGAAAAGTTATCTGTTTTCAAGACAGTAAAGAGCCACTACAGACAAATATTCAGGAATACCAGATCCAGTTAATCAATAATTTGTTAGAAAATATCGAATCCTGCCTTCAAATAACCAAATCTGTAATTAACGGCAAATGATCCGAACCGACGTTGCGGCCAGTACGAATCTTCAACACACCAATTTCTTTGCTGACTAGAAAGTGATCGATCGGAATATAAGCCAGTGGCATAAAAGTCGGCCAAGTCGGTAAAATGCCAAAGCCCGATCGCGCATTTCGCAAATTTCCGGTTTTTACCATATTTTTGTAGAAAGGCGACCACATTGTGGTATTGAAATCCCCAACCACAATCAACGGATTTTTGACTTGGGCTGCATACTCGCCGATGCCTGCTAGCTGTCGATTTCGCTCGATAAAACTCGGCTGTTTGATCGGTACAGTCGGATGAACAAGAATCAAAGAAATGATTTTACCTTGAAATCTCACATCTGCAAACAAGCTCTTTCTTCGCTTTGAAAAAGCTTTAATAGAAGCATTTTCTAAAGGCAGCTTGCTGTATATTGCACTGCCAAATCTCTCAGATTCTTGCAGGTTGGAAGAGTAAGGAAAAATCTCGCTTAAGACGGCTAACTCCTTCGCCCACACTGTGCTAACTTCCACAAAAACCGCGATATCGGGTTGCTCTGCTTTTACCAGCGATATCACCTCAGAATATCGCCGGTTACTTGTTAAAACATTTGAATGAAAAATCCGCAGGTTTTGTCCGGGAGTTACTCCTGCAAATGCTGGCGCTGGAAAATACCAAGGAACAATTTCCGCCAAGTTAATGATAATGCAAAATGCGCTCACCAGCAACCATATTTTTTTTAAGCGCACGAGAGCGAAGAATATAAAAATTGATAACCCCGCCAATAGATATTGTAGTTTAAAATGAGAACTCAACTCAAATAATAGGTTAAATTCTCCCAAGTAACCTGTTATTGACAAGAGTGCATCTACACTTGCGGCGAGCATAAACCATTTTAAAATTACGGGCTTCAAGCTAATAATTTGGTTATTGCTGTGCAGTACCGTCCATTTCAGCTTAATTTTGAGGTCGTTGGTAATCGGCAATTTATCAATTTCTGTTACCAGTTGTTCTGGCTGTTCCAACACTCGCCGCTTTTGATAAAATCTCACCAGCAAGCTATCTACCACAAAATAACTAAAATAATTGGCAACAAATCCTACAAATACCAACACACCTAAACCGATCAGCATACCAAAGGAACCGCCTACTTTCCTCAAAGCCGACCAAGTGGCTGCGTCACCTGTTTTACCTGTCGCTACTCTCGCTATTAATAGCATTAAAGTAGGCAATCCGATCGTGATTATGTTTCTGATGATATAGTCCATTATACAATTTTAGATTTTAGATTTTAGATTGGGAATGAATGATGCAGTTTGTCTAGTCAGCACTACGGACTGGTTGACTTAATAACGGCTGGACAAAATAGAGAGACTCCTTAACTTTCATAAATTTCTAACGGTAAGTTATCGGGATCTCTGAAAAATGTAAACCGTTTTTCTGTAATCTCGTCCAGGCGAATTTCTTCTACTTCTACTTGTTGGGATTTTAAGTAAGCAACTGATGCTTCTATGTCCTCAACTGCAAAAGCTAAATGTCTCAAACCGCAAGCTTCAGGATTGTTAACTCTTTCAGGAGGGTGGGGAAATGAGAAAAGCTCTATGGTGTCGCCGTTTCCGACTTGCAAATCTAGTTTGTAAGAATTCCTCTCGGTTCGGAAAGTTTCTTTGATAATTGAACATCCCAATACTTCTACATAAAATTTCTTCGATGCTTCGTAATCCGAGCAAATAATCGCCACATGATGTATTGCTTTTATTTTCATCTTAAAAAAGTTAGTTAGTTGCGTTTTTGCAAATGCACAGCACGCTATTGACAATTATATTTGACGATCGCAGACTCTGCGAGAAACCCTGCTAAATTCAGGGCGAGATCCCTTTATTTTCCCCCGCCCAAATCTTAATCTGAAAAATTTATGCAAAAAAAGTACCCTACCTTGATAAAATGAGAGTTTTGCAGTCAATCACCCAATTTGCATCTTCGGAGACAAGCATTATGGCCCGTATGTATTACGACACCGACGCGAACCTAGACCTCTTAGCCAACAAAACGATTGCTATCATCGGCTACGGTTCCCAAGGACACGCCCACGCCCTTAACCTCAAAGACAGTGGCATGAATGTCGTTGTCGGTTTGTATCCCGGTAGCAAATCTGCCGCCAAAGCAACCGACGCGGGTTTAACAGTTCACCCGGTAGACAAAGCAGCAGCCGCTGCTGACTTCATCATGATTTTATTGCCCGATGAAGTTCAAAAAACTATTTACAAAGAACAAATCGAACCGAACCTTTCTGAAGGAAATGTTTTAGCATTTGCTCACGGTTTTAACATTCACTTCGGCCAAGTTGTTCCCCCTGCCAATGTAGACGTAGTAATGGTTGCCCCCAAAGGCCCCGGACACTTGGTGCGACGGACTTATGAACAAGGGGAAGGTGTTCCGAGTTTGTTTGCAGTATATCAAGATGCTTCCGGTCAAGCGCGCGATCGGGCAATGGCCTATGCTAAAGGTATTGGCGGCACCAGAGCCGGCATCCTGGAAACCACTTTCCGCGAAGAAACAGAAACGGATCTTTTTGGCGAACAAGTAGTTTTGTGCGGCGGTTTGAGCGCATTAATTAAAGCTGGATTTGAAACTTTAGTTGACGCCGGATATCAACCGGAATTAGCTTATTTTGAATGTTTGCACGAAGTTAAACTTATCGTTGACTTAGTAGTAGAAGGAGGCCTCGCCAAAATGCGCGACAGCATCTCCAATACCGCAGAATACGGCGATTTAACTCGCGGCCCCCGCATCGTCACGGATCAAACCCGCGCCGAAATGCGTAAAATTCTCAGCGAAATTCAATCCGGTCAATTTGCCCGCGAATTCGTTCTGGAAAACCAAGCCGGCAAACCGGGCTTTACCTCCATGCGCCGTCAGGAAGCTGAACATCCTATTGAAGAAGTTGGTAAAGATTTGCGAGCTATGTTTAGCTGGTTGAAAAAGCACGCCTAATCAATTTTAGATTTTAGATTTTAGATGGGAAGACCAATCTAAAACAGTCCTGGAGGCATAACCTCTATCTGTAGGGTGTGCAATGCACACCTTACTGGTTTGAGAAAAATCTAAAATCTCAAGTTTAATCGATTTGAGATTGGAGGAAAAATCTCAAATCTACAATCTCAAATCGTCATGGTTGGTTGTGCTTCGCTTAACCCAACCTACAAGAAAATGGCTAGGTATTATTAGAGAAACCGGGTTTCTCGGTGGTAGCTCAAAACTATCGCTTCGGGCTAGGACTTTTTTGCAATTTATCAATATCCTGTTGCCTTTGCTCGTTGAAATCTCTCGGTCTCAACCAATCTGGCCATAACCCGACGAAGAACTTTCGACTGGCCACGCTAGTATCTCTTACAGGTTTGGGGAGAAAAGTTAAAGTGTCACCGTAAAGGGTAAACAGCGCTATAAACAGAAGCAACAGCGGGATAAGATTTTTTTTAAGCATGGCAGTTTGGGAGTAGAGTTTGTGAAAGCGCTTTGTTATATTTTGCCCTTGCACGAACAAAATATATCAGAAACAGCTTAAGAAGAAAATACCCCCCTGGGGACTAAGGGGCGCCGCCTACACAAGGAAAAACTGCTAGTCGCAATATCATGTCCCCTCGAACTCCCACTACAAACACCTTTATTATAGGTGTTGGAGCGGACATCAGATTATTAGCTAATGACTAATAGTGGTAAGGTTCGCAGTGCGAACCCTACATAATTATGTTCTGGGTCTAGAACTCTACCAAATACTATGGTTTTTTGGCGCTTACCTACTTAACGACTAAGGACTAATGAATAATGACTACTTATTCCCTTGAATAAAAGTTTGTACTACTGCATTAGTTTCCGGGGAAAATTCTGTTAACAGCCGAACCGGGATTACGGATGTGGAAGCAAAGTACGCGTATTCTGGTGTTAGAAAGACTGCATATTTGTCAGCTTCAGCAGTCAGTTGAGCGGCAGTAGCCAAACTTACAGCTTTAATATAATTGCGTATGCTAACAGCTTGGTCGCCGACAACTTCATCGCCAGTAATTATTGTGCTCGGTCTGCGAACTTGGTGTAAAGTTGTACTCGGATCTTTGACGCTTAAGTGGGTTCCTCCTACAAAACCAACTAGCCATTTAGGAGATGGAATTTTCGGAAAACCGGCAATTTGTTCGGCTAAGGCGGGAGTTGTTTTGTCGGCAGAAGATGCTACTATTAAGGTAGGAATTTGAATTGTACTTAAACCCGTTTCTCCAAATAGTAATGATGTGATCGGATTCATGGCGATCGCCCTTTTAATCCTCCCATCCCGCAATTGATAACGTTCTTCGGGCAATCCGGCCGCCGCGCACTGAATGCCTTCGCCTAAGCTGAACCCAATCAAATCCTCCTGACACCGCTGTTTGAGCCCGCTCAATTGTAGTTCGGCGCCGGCCAAGGACAAGGCTGTAGCGCCGCCGAAGGAATAGCCAATTATTACCGATCGGTCGATCGCGATTTTCCCCTGCAAATTATCATCAGTTTGGTTCAATTTGGTCAGTTCGTCGAGTACAAAACTGATGTCTTTGGGACGGTCTAAAAACTCTTGAGGAGCTAACAAGGGAGACTTCCCCGCCATCGCAGCATTGGTGTTAGTCTCGTTGCTGCCCGGATGTTCTAAAGCTGCTACCACATAACCGTGAGACGCCAAATGCTCGGCTAAGTAGCGCAAATCCGTGCGGACGGAACCCAAACCGTGAGAAAAGACGATCGCCGGTTTGTCGGCTGTGGCAGCTCTCGACCAGTACACATCAACCGGAATATGTCGATTGCGGGCGCTATCGTTCAAATCTAGCGCCCGTACCTGCACCGAATTAGGGCCTGGCTGGGTAGGATCGAAAGGCAGCTTAAACGCGGGTTTAACTGGTGCTAACTGAGGTGCGATCGCCGCCATAAAGCGCTGAGTTTGCCAAAAACTAGCGTTCATATTTCCCAAAACTGCGAAAGCTCGATCGAGATCCACCACGACCCGCGAGCTGGGATAAGATTCAATGAAACTCAGTACCGATAAGCCTTCCGGCGCGTTTGCTCCCTGCACCAGAGCGGCTCGCAGCGCTTCCACACCCCCACCGTCGCGCCTGGGTATCACAGTAGTCAAATCCGTCAGGATGCCAGTGCCGATGCCCGTATTTAGCAAGTTGCTCAGGCCGACTACATTTAGGGGAATTTTTGCTTGCAGCGCCCGAAAAATTTTACTCCGCTGTTCCTCAGACAGGAGATTGGCATAAGCTTGCAGTTTGGCGGGGACTTTTCCTGTTTCTGCGAGTTCACGCAAATCCGCAACCGATATTGACGATTCTAAAATACCTTTGCGGACAACAACCGTTTCTGCTGCTTTTACAGAGGATGTCGCGCCACTCAAAGGGCCGATCGAAATCGAACCCAAAACACTCGCCACTGAAGAAAACCATCTGAAATTTGGTCTAATGCTCATTTTTACTTTATTGAACTAGAGGGGGGTAGATTACCATATTCTCAAAATTCTCCCAGATACCGAGATATTGTTCTAGATGCCGAGAAATTGGCTGCATCGGAGTGCGATCGTCAAGGCCTCTACGCATATTTACTTGCCGAGCTCACATTCCGTACCTAAGTGCACTTCTTATGCGGGTGATAATGATGATGAGTTGAAGGATTTTTTAATCGGCAGCCCCAAAAATACAAACTTCGCGAGTAAAAAGAGCCATCTAGTATATTTCCAATCCGCGCAAAGGTGCGGAATTTTTCCTAGCAATTCCGTTGAATTAGGATTAAATATAGGACTTACACAATTGTCACAAATAGGGCTTAAATTTTAGGTATATAGTTGCACTTGTGCGCTCTTTGTTAGGAAAAAGCGCACAAGCGCAACTATAGCCGTTCTCAAGCTTTATGAGGTAGAGGGGCGAGCCCTATGCCTATGCCCTATGCCCTATGCCCGCGAGAGAACCTCATGTTACTGAGAAAGGCTATACATACCTTTGTTTAATGTGCCAGTTGGCTTTAGTCCTAAAATATTAACTGCAGATGAATGCAGATTCATAACATCATCTGCGGTTAAAATATTCCTCAAGATACAGGAAAATAAACAACAAGCATCGAAATATTTGGGTGAGTCCGGGCGATCGCTTCCGGTTCTTTGAGAGTTCCCGGTTTGTCCCACATATTCTGTTGCTGAGAAATTGTTGTTAAAATCAGCAAATCATGTTCTAACAAATTCTGCGAAACTAGCTTGATAAAATTTCCCCGCACCCGATTTACTGGTATCTCAGAAAGAATTGCCAACTCCGCCGCACTTTTCTCGCTTTTTTCCCGTTGTGCCGTCACCAACAACACTTGCAAATTCGCCTTAAGTTCCTCGGCCAAACTCTTAGCAATATCCACGGTTTCCTGAAATCCAAACCGAGTCAACTCGCTGTCAGTTACCGCCAAAATAATTCTGGCTGTATTCTGGAGAGGATCGGGAAATCGAGCAATCAGTACGGGTACGGGCGCTCGCCTTACCACATTGTCAATGATGCTGCCAAAAAAATTCTCGCGAGTCGTGGAAAATCCCTTCCAGCCGCAAACTATTAAACTAGCCTCTCGTTCGGTTGCACTCCGCAGAATTCCGCGATCGATCGCATCATCTATCCTCGCGATCGGTTCAACCGCACAAGCAGCGGCATGGGCGACAGTTTCCGCAGCCGTCAAAAGTTGAGTTTGCTGCATTTTATCTGCCGGTGAAATTGCTTCCCCGCGATCGGACAAAATATGCAGCGGTAGCAAAGTTCCCTGAGATGTTTTTGCTAAAATCAAAGCCAAACGCAGCAAATTATCTTCCGTATTCGGATTAGCAACAGGCACTAAAACTCGATCTCCCCATGAATGCTTTCCCGAAGTAGGAACCGGCAAACTCGACCCCGGCGGCTGCATTTCTTGACCCCACCGAGATACAATCCAAGGAGAAGCGACACAACTTACTAAAATCATGGCAATGATGCCATTCACCGTTACGCGATCGACCAATTTAATCTCAAAAGCAACCGTAATCGCCGCCAAAGTAGAAGCAGCTTGAGCAACAGAAAGACCGAACATTACCATAATGTTGGGAAACTCAAAACGAAATAATTTCCCCGGTAGCCAAGCTGCCAAAAACTTGCTCACCACCTCTGCCAAAATCATCACCGCCGCCACCAACAAAGACTGCGGCTGCTTTACCAAAATTAGCGGGTCAATCAACATCCCCACAGAAATCAGAAAAAACGGCACAAACAGCGTATTGCCAATAAACTCAATCCGATTCATCAGCGGACTCATTTTGGGAATAATTTGAGTTATGGCAATTCCCGATAAAAATGCACCAATAATTGCCTCAATTTCAATTAATTCTGCTGCGTAAGAAACTAGAAATAGGGTAGCCAATACAAATATAAATTCGGCATTCTCGTCATGTCCAAATTTCTTAAAAAACCAGCGACCGATTTTGGGGACTCCCCACAAAGTAGCAAAAGTGTAGATAGCAAGAGATGGAATGAGAACCAGCCAAAAATCGAGAGTAAGATTTCCTTTGTAAGCTTTGACAACAATTGCCAGCACCAACAGTCCCAACACGTTCGTAATTAAAGTCCCGCCCAAAGTTGCAGTAATAGTCTGAGTTCGCATCAATCCCAATTTTGTGAGAATTGGCAGCGCTAAAAGCGTGTGCGTAGCAAAACAAGAAGCGACTAAAATTGCAGCCAGCCAGCTATATCCCAACAGCAGCATCGCTCCTGTCCCCAATATCATCGGTAGCGCAAAAGTAGCCAGCCCAAAGATGACCGCTTTGTCCGCATTGAGTTTGAGGTCGTCGAGGCTAGTTTCCAGTCCCGCTAGGAACATCAAAAATAGCAATCCTACAGTACCTAACAAAACAATAGTAGCGTCCCGTTGCAGCAAATTGAGACCGTTGGGCCCGACAATTACGCCAGCAATAATTAAACCAACTATTCCCGGCAGTCGCAAGCGCTCAAATAACAGCGGCGCAAGTAGCATGATTGCTAAAAGAACTAGAAAAACGGGAACGGGAGCGGTAATCGGCCCGGAAGTTAACATGAATTTTTCACCCTACATATTGGCAGCGAACTGCTACCAGTTTTAAAATAAAACCATCAAAATATCTATCAATCTAAAGAGGTATTCTCAATATTTTACAGCGTAATTGGTAATAAGTAAGACTGGGCGGGAGTAACTCGGTTTATTGGTAAAATATGGGTTGAATGACTAGAATTTTTTGCAAAAAAACGGGTTTATAGTTCCCCGCGCACAAGTCTTGATTTGGCATACCCATAAAAAAGGAAAACGTGTTTTTATCCCTTGCTATTGCCTATTTAAAATCTAAAACGGGGAAAGGTTTCGCCGCTTCCATCTGCGCCGCTAAAGCAATTAAAGTTGCTTCTGCCGCTGGTCGCCCGATAATTTGAATTCCCACGGGCAAACCGTTGTTATCTAAAATAGCAGGAAGTGCGATCGCAGGCAAACCGCTAGCATTAAACGGCGGACAAGGAGCTACCCAATTAATAATGCGCTGCAAAGTTTCTTCAAAACTCAAATCCGCCCACTCCCCAACCCGGATTGGCGAGTGCATATAAGTTGGCAAAACTAACACATCAAATTTTTCAAAGAATCCCACAATTCGCCGTGAAATAACCTGCATTTGATTCACCGCCCGCAAATATTCCCCAGCCGAAACAGTTCTTTCCAACAGCCAGCGATTCATCGGTTCCAAAGCAGGGCCTGGAATGCCGCTTGCAGCCGCCCCCGACTGCCAAATTGCGGTAAACGGTTCGATTAAACCCGTAAAATCCGGGCATCCAGGTTCGATATCGTGACCCAAATCAGTCAATAATTTTACGGTTTCGAGTACCGCTTGCTGACAGATAGCCGCAGCCTCGCCCACAGGGGAAATAGTCGTAGAAAACGCAATTCGCAGTTGGCCCGACTTTTGACGGGAAGCCTCTAGAAACGTCGGATTTGAATCGGGTAGCCAGTACGGATCGCCTGTTGTGTAGCCTGACATCACGTCCAAAAGTGCGGCGGCGTCAGCTACAGTGCGCGCCAGTGGGCCGTTAACAGAAATGCCGCTGAGGTAATCTCCAACAGGTGCCCAGGAAACTCGCCCCCGCGACGGTTTAATGCCCACTAAACCGCAGCAGGAAGCTGGGCCTCGAATCGAACCGCCGCCGTCTGAACCTTGGGCGATCGCGCACAAACCCGCTGCTACAGCCGCCGCTGAGCCGCCGCTGGAACCTCCCGGCGTATAGTCTAAATTCCAGGGATTGCGCGCGGGCGGGAAACCTTCGGGTTCGGTGTAAGGCAATGAGCCAATTTGAGAGGTTGCTGTTTTGCCCAGAATGTTAAATCCCGCTGCTTTGATCCGCCATACTACTGACTCGTCGTAGGCAGAGATGTTACCCAGCAAAGCCTGAGCGCCGTAGGTACAGGGAACGCCGGTAACTGGTGTCAAGTCTTTAATGGCGATCGGCACTCCGAAAAAAGGTGGCAATTCCTGTGGCTTGTTTAACCCAGCTAGTTTTTCGGTTTGAGATTTAGCTAGGGCGATCGCCCGCTCGGCCGTTACAGTAAAATAACTGCCCAGCTCAGGGTTTAATCGCTCAATGCGTTCCAAGTAGAGATTGACAATTTCTAAAGGCGACACTTCCAGGGTGCGGATCGACTCCGCCAACGAGAGAGCTGGAGTAAAAGCCCGATCGACAGAATTCATCGGTTTAAGTCCTTAATAGTTGGATAAAGTATCAATTTATACTGCTTGCTTGCGGAAAACTCTTTTCATTAAAAAAATTATCCAAAAAAGTCGAAAATCCATATTCGAGCGTATATCGAAAGTGATCGCATCCTCCAATTGGCAGAATATTTCCTTAGTAGTGCAGCATTATGACCCCCTCTTAGGATAGACTGAGTACAACAGTTAAGCTTTTGTGCAAGACGCGCACAATGGCGATCGGCATTGTTCAACTCCCACAAATCATCTGTTCGAGTCAGCCTTCTCACCAACTTAAGGTAGCGCATATGACACAACAGCATCCGCCAGCTCCTCGGCCGCCCGTACCCGGAGCCCCCCCACCGCCAGGAATGCCCCGCCCTCCAGCTCCCGGAATGCCCCCCAGAGCAGCAGGAATGCCACCAGCACCGCCCCCCGCACCAGCGCCTGCACCAGCACCCCCGCCGCAATCCTTCGCCACACCTAAAGGCCAGAACTCTAGCGGCGGAGTTCCGAGTTTGAAAGAGCTAGTAATCCGAGCCAAAGATGAAGGAGTATCCGACCTTCACCTCGGAGTAAACGAAGTTCCCCGCTTCCGCACCCGGGGCGAGATTGCCGACATCGGCTATCCACCGACGGATTTAGATACGTTTTTTGGCTGGTTGCGGGAGTGCATGAGCGATGAAGAAATTGAAATTTTCCAAAAAACCCTAGACTTTGACGGCGCTTTCGACTTCGGGTTCGTGCGGATTCGGATCAGTTGCATGGACTCCTTGGCCGGCCCGGCAATGGTGCTGCGGCTAATTCCTGCCAAAATAATGACACTGGAGGAATTGAAGCTGCCGGAGGTATTTAGGAAAATATGTGGCTACCACAAAGGGCTGATTTTGGTGACAGGCCCGACAGGTTCGGGTAAGTCTACCACGTTGGCCGCGATGATCGACTACATCAATAAGAATAAAGCCTACAACATCATCACGATCGAAGACCCGGTAGAATTTGTACACGAAAGCAAAAAATCCTTGATTAAGCACCGGGAAGTCGGCAGGCACACCCTCAAGTTTATGAGCGCTCTCAAAGGCGCTCTGCGACAAGACCCGGATATGCTGCTAGTAGGAGAAATTCGGGACAGAGAGACGGTGGAAATCGCCCTCAAAGCCTCTCAAACCGGTCACTTAGTTGCAGGAACCCTGCACACCAACAGTGCGGTTAAGACCCTGAACCGGATTCTTGATATGTTCGGGGCGGAAGAACAGGATGCCATACGGGTTTCAATTTCCGAATCCCTAGTGGCGATTATTGCTCAACTGCTGTGCAAAACCACAGACGGAAAGCGGGCTGCTTTCCACGACGTTATGATCAATACCGACGTGGTTAAGGAATACATTCTGAAGGGGCAGAATGAGGAAATTAATCAAATCATGATCAAAGATACTTATGAAGGCATGACGACGATGAATAAGTCGCTCTACGGCCTTTATCAAGAAGGTCGGATTACGGAAGAACTTTGTGTAGAGAACTCGCCGTTCCCGAACGAAATGGCTCAGATGCTCCGAGGTCGAGTCTAAAGGTCGAGTGTTAACAGTTAGCAGTTAAAAGTTAACTGTTAACTGTTAACTTTTATTGGTGTACTGAATTGAAAGTTGATCGCCCGATTTTGCCGGAATTTTTCAAAGGCATTGCCCTGTTTACACCCGGGGGAGACTTAATCTATTGCATAGACCCCCGCAAGCAGACTCAGTGGCATTTGCAGTTGTGCGTAGCTCTACAGGAGATCCTCGGTTTGTCGGAACCGCCACATTTTCTGATACCTTGCTACACGGCAACCGTTGACTGCTGGCTCGATCCAGGCGATCGGCAGGTGCGGCTTGCTGCCGAGGCTTACCCCCCCGTGCTGCGACATCAAACGCTGCTGAACGCCATTTTTGGGACTGGGGACTTAGTGTGGCATCCCCGGAGCGAAGAAATGTGCGAACCGATGGCGATTGCTACTTATCACGAACAATTCCCCGAACTTTGGCAAAATCACGACTTAGTTGTACAGTATGCCAGCCCCGAAGCTCGATCGGACTGGAGCAGTTCGACAGTAACTCCCTTGGGCTTTCCGCAATCGCAGCAGACTCGGCTTCCCAAACCAACAGCACTCACCCCACCGCCACAAACTCAAGGGTACGTTTTGCGTCTGTTTGTTTCCGGCAGCAACCCCAGCACCGAACGCACCCTCGAAACTTTACACCAGTTCTTAGAGAAATGCCTCGATCGTCCCTACACTTTAAAAGTAATTGATGTTTTGAAACATCCAGACCAAGCTGAGGCAGATCAGATTTCAGCAACTCCTACTTTGATTAAAATCTGGCCGAAACCCGTGCGACGAATTGTCGGGGAACTGAACGATGATGAAAAAATAGTGCGGCTGCTGAGCTATTCGGAATTTTAGATTGGGGCGAGGATTTTTGCGATTATTTAATACGGGCGATCGCGGTTTTAGGTTAACTTACTTGGCTTGAAAATTGTGGTAAGGTGCGCCGAAGAGCACCCTACTTTACCACAATCAATCTGGCAATCAGGAGAATTGAAAACCTTGCCTGATGTCAAAAAGGTCGATCGACTTAATCAGGAATACAAACATCCGGAGCGCACAAACTGGGGAAATCCAAAGTTGTGACTTCCAGCGTATCCAACTCAACTCTCCGAATTACATGATTGTTCGTATCAGCAACAAACAAATGAGGCCCGATCGCACTCAACCCTGAAGGTTCAAAAAATCGAGCCTTGAGACCTTTAGCATCAACCAAACCTGCTTTACCGTCTCCAATCATTGTTCTGCACGTACCGCCCCGGTGGTCGATCCGCTTAATTTTGTGATTGTAAGTATCAGCCACCCAGAGGTAATTTTGAGCGTATTCAACACCCAAACAGTGCTGCAACCTGACCTCATCACCGCGACCATCTTTATCCCCAAAACCAAACAATTCACCGCTACCGCAGACTGTACGCACCTTCGGGTCTTCATCAATACCAACAGCGCGAATCGAACTAATTTCGCTGTCAGCAACAAACAACTCCGATCGATCGGTCGCGAGGCCGCTGGGCTGAGAAAAAGCAGATTCTGCAAGATTCCCGTCCACACAGGATTCTCGGCCAATACCTGCATAAGTGCCGATCGTGCCAGTGTCTAACTGCATTTCCCAAATTTGGTGGGAACCCGCCATTGCAATAAAAAGTCTATTTCCAACTCTTTCTAAATCCCAAGGCGAATTCAATTGCGTTTCTAAACCCTTGCCGCTGCGGGGTGAAATTTCGTGACTTTGTTCGCCCGTACCAGCAACAGTTTCTACCCGTTGAGTCGTAAAATCAATTTTTCTGAGAGCATGATTTTCCGTATCAGCAACATATAGAATTTGACTTTCTGCATCAAAAGCCATACCTTGAGGTGCAAAAAACTCAGCCTCTTCAAAGTCCCCATCAGTTAAACCCGGTTTGCCGCTACCGATGACGTGCAGCACCTCACCTTCGAGGGTGCTGACAACAATCCTATTGTGTCCTGAATCGGCAATAAATAAGCAAGAACCGACTAAGTTTTGTATAACTGAATTAGCAGGCCCGGGCAATACAGTTTCATCTACAGATTCATTCTCCTGACTCATTTCGCCCAAAAGCGCGCCCTGTTGGTGAAGCTGTTTTGCCTCCGTTGCAGCGATCGCAAATGCCAGCACTTTACCGGGAAAAGCCAGCGGTGTTGATACAGGTTTGCGCTGTTTTTCTAACCTAAAACTGAGTTGTTTAAAGTTGAGCACCTTTTTATCTTTGTATTCAGCAATTAACTTGCCAACTAACTCATCAAGTGCTTCTCTATTGCCTTCGCCGGAAACAAAGCCGACGACATAACTTTCAGGATCGATCACCATTAAAGTCGGCCAAGCGCGAACCGCGTAGCTTTGCCAAACTTTCATGCCACTGTCTACGATTACGGGATGTTCGATATCGTAGCGGAGGATAGCTTGGCGGATGTTTTCTACTTCTTTTTCGTTTTCAAATTTAGCCGAGTGAACGCCGATAACCGTGAGGGAATCTTTATATTTTTGTTCGAGGTATTTTAAGTCTGGCAGGACGTGCAAGCAGTTGATGCAGCAGTACGTCCAGAAGTCGAGGAGGACGACGCGCCCTTTTAAAGACTCAATGGATAAAGGTTTTTCGGTGTTCAGCCAGGGGTAGTTTCCGGGGAATTCTGGTGCTCTGACGCGAGGCATGGCATCTCCTGGGTAGGATGTGAATGATTTTTTTACTTCTTTAATTTAGCGGGAAGTTTGGCAGGATGGGGAGAAAGCTTACTAAAGCAGGGTTTTTCGAGACAGCCAAGATGGCTGTGTCACAAGAGGGGGGCAAGGGAGGATGTTAAAACAGACACTGAGTCAAAACGGTTTTTGCTTTTATAAATTACATAACCAACGACAAATAGATGCAACTTGATTCTCCTCATTCAGATTGGCAGCATTAGTGAGAGTCCCGTTTTCCAGTTGATGCCAAATTTCACTCGCCATCCTTGTCGCCACCGCTGAAGCCACAAAGAAAGTCAGAGGTGAATGTCCAACCCGGAAAAAAGCTTCGCGTATGCGATTTAGTGCCGCTTGTGCCGTTTTCCAATGCTCATCTGCACCGGCAGGATCGATTCCGCCTTTAAGTTCGCCCAATGCAATAACATAAGGTGCCACCATAGATGGGTCAATTGCGCTGGATTGACTGGCTACCAACTCCGTCGGGGCAAGATTAAATAAACATAAATCCACATTGCTCCTGACTAGCGGAACAGTTAGGTTATAAATCAATGTGCGATTACCCAGCTCGCTCTCCCAACTTATTCCACGTAAAGACAACTCAATTTCTGTGTCATCATTTGTCATTGCTATCCACTTTTTTGTCTTTGAGTGTTGCCAGTAATATCTCTTACCAGCAATGGTGAGAGTCGAGAGGATAGCACGAGTTAGTTTTCTTTGTGCTAATGCTCCGCCAACATTACGCATTGAGCCACCAAGCGTGTCACCACGAGTCAGTAGAAATCTAAAGACCAATTCCTCCACAAAATTTGTGCCTGCTGGCTCAAGAAAATTCCTGATTAGACCATTGATAGCTTCAATTTTATCATTTGGCATCAAATGAGCAAGAGACTTGTCAGATAATCCTGCTGCAGTCAACAATCCCATTTCAATGCCCTTAACATTTAACAAATCAGTAGGACTCTCAGCTTGACCCGCAGCTTCTTGAAGTGCTCTTGCTTGGGCGACGTAAGGGGTAGCGCGTCGATTTTTTTTAAGGGCAAGTGCAACAAAACCCGCACGAGTGTCTTCATATGTTGTGACAAGATCGTCACTGGATTGAAGGTGGTTACGATAAACACACATAGGTTTCCAGTTATTGTTTTTTCCATACATAAACGCACTTCCTCAAAGGAGCGCGTCCATAGTTGCCCATCTGTTGACTACTATTCCCCTTATCACCTGGTAAGACGAGAATATTTTCCGTAAAAAAGCCTAGCTTTTCAGCAAAATCAGAAAGAATCATGTCCAATGAAATGCTTATACCTGCGTAGCGCACATTGTCATTAACCATAAACAAAAATGCCCCAGGTTTAAGAATACGAAAGCTTTCTTGTATTACGCAAGCCATTTCATAGAAATATCCTCTTACCATTCTTGGTATACCATTGTTGTTCAATATACCCTGTGACTTTTGGCTGTCCAAATATCTTAATATAGCCTGCAATAGAGTTTGCGAATTAGCAATACTTAAAGCTACTTCCCAAGCCTGATTGATAGCCAATAAATCTTTGGGGTGATTCTCAACCGTACAACTTAGCATTTCCTGACGCAGATTAATTAATTCCTTTTCAGAAATTCCTAGTAAAGCTAGCTCTAGTGCATAGGTGCGAGTATAGTCATATCGATTGCAGTAGGGTGGAGATGTAATGATTGCATCGTATGTAGAGTCCGGCAAACCGGGCATTATCTTCAGACAAGAACCTTGATGCAAATTAATTTTGCCTTGATTATTCTGAGTTTGAAAAAGCTCAAGTTGTTGTGTAGGAGGTTCTAAGTCGTTAACAAGTTCATTGAATTTTTGGGTAATAGCTTTACTGAACTCAAGAACCTCACCTTTATTGAAGGACTTCTTTGAATGACCATGATCTGAACGGTAATCCCAACGAAGATACTGTCCATCTTTGCGTGTATAGCTTACGGATTCTAAAACACACAGTAAAATCAAGACTAAAACTGATTGAAGCTTAATATTTTCTTGATAACAAGCTCCAAGATATTGCTCAATTTCTATTTTATTTTTTTCGGGGTAAGCTCCCTTAGTGATTCTCAATTCTGGTAGAGTGACTTGGCTCTCAAATTGTTTCCATATTTGCCCATTAAACCATGTCTTTAGCCGCTCAAAATCATCAAAAGTGAATGCAGTGTCTAAAAGGATTTTGGTATTAATTATATGTTGACCGATAGGTAACAATTCAATACCCTCACCATCTATTCCCAAGTCACTAGCAGCAAATAAAGCAGTTCCACTACCTGTAAAAGGATCAAAAATCTTGCCTTGAATGACTTGATATTTTTGAAATAAAAACTCGACCAGAGAAACGGAAAAAGCTTCCTTGTACTTGTACCATCGATAGATTGGTCTAGTTTTGTTAGCCTGAAAACTAACCAAAAGTCTGGTCAGGGAGGGCTGGACTACAAACTTGTCTTGAAAGCGATCGTGTAATTGCTTGTCAAGGTTATCAATCTCTCCCAGAAAGTTACTTTCCACTTCAGAGGCCATATTGGAGATGCTTGACATATTTACAATGACTAGAAATTATTAAATAACTAACTGTCATCGTAGTATACCAGTATCTCCAATCAAAGAACCGGCAGAGGTCGCTACTCTTGTAAATTCTCTCTGACGAACCAGAGAATTAACCGCTTCAGAAATTCGCCCCTCTTACTGAACCCCAATTTTCTCCTTGGTTTTGCCGGCTGTTATTTTCCAGCATCACCAATACACCGTTAATTTTATTCGGGTCGATCGCACTTGCGATCGAGTTAATCCACAGATTGATATTCTGCGGTTCCCCTTGCAAAGGCAATAGAACCAGATTGGGGTAATATTGTTCTCTATCTCGATCGCCTTCCGGTGACAAAGCAGCATTTAACCATTGACTAAAATTCTCATTCTCGATTTTAATTAAATCACCCAAAAATACACCCTCTACGACTTCTCCCTCGCTAGCACCTAGCAATTGTTTAGCTCGATCGTTAGCGGTAATAACCTTACCTTTTTTATCCGTGGAGATGACACCATTAGGGAGCGATCGCACTATATCTTTATGTCTGTTTTCTTGTTGTTTGACCTTGGAAAACAAGATAGCGTTTTGCAGGGCGACTCCTGCTTGGATGTTAAACGCTTTCATAAATTCCATGTCGGTTTGACTGAAACTCGCTTTCCACTGTTCGGGGGCTTGCGGCCAGTTTTCTGGGTTGTATGGGGGGAAATCTCCTTTCTTTGTTTTGTTGACTAATTGAGTCACTCCAATCAATTTATGGTCTGCATTAAACACTGGCATACACAGCATACTGCAAGTGCGGTAGCCAGTTTTTTTGTCGGTTTCTGTGTAAATTCCAGGCCGGGAGTCGTCGTAGATATCAAAGGGAATCAGCAGCGGTTCGCCGGATTGAGCCACAATACCTGCAAAACCGGCGGTTCTGGGTATGCGAATTTCTTTAAGGTTGCCGCCGATCGGGATTTTCGTCCACAGTTCGTCTTTATCTTCGTCGATCAGCCACAGGATACTGCGATCGGCTTGCATCAGTTCTTGGGCCCCATCCATCACCCGCTTCAAGGTATCATCTAAGTCTAAACTGCTCCGACAAAGAGCGCTGACGGCGTGCATCAGTGCTGTCGCGGCCAGTTGTCTTTGATTTAGTGCGTACAAAGATTGGACTGACTCTAGAATTAGGCGAATCGACGGGGCAAATTCTCGAAAAATTTGTTCGTCTGCTTCAGTAAATCCTACCTTGTCAATCTGTTCGTCTAAAGTACCATAATCTTGGTGGTTCGGCTTGAGTTTATTAATGAGTTGAACTACTGCGATTAACTTGCCTGTTTCTTCATTTAACAAAGGCATAGCCAGCATTGTAGAGGTGCGATATCCTGTTATGTCGTCAACTTTTTTGGCGTTTACAGAACGTGGGTCATCATAGAAATCATAGGGAATATTTACCACTTTTTTCTCCGTGGCTACTTCTCCCGCAATGCCCAGATGGGCGGGAACTCGGATCTCTAGGCTTTTGCCATTTTCATCTTTGGCTACAATTGCCGAGAGTTCATTCGGCTCTTCATCGAATAGAAAAATTGTGGCTCTATCTGCATTCAACAATTCCCCTGTTTGTAGAGTAATCTTCTGCAACTTTTCATAAAGGACTGCATCAAATCCTCGCTCGTCAATCATATTATCTAGGAATGACAGGATGAGATTGAGAATTTCACGCTCTTGATGTCCTTCGCAACAAATATCTCTAGTAACAAATCGAAAACTCTCGCGGCTCAGAGGTTTTAAAATATCGCTCAAACTCATACAATAACTCCTATGATAATTTTCATCAGGCACTCTCTAAAGATAACTATCAGCAGAAAGAGTTGAAAGAGGTATATCTGCGATGAAAGCTACCTCCCCCATTCCAACAAAATTTAACAGCAACCGCCGCCGCTATAATGCCAAGTCGAATCAGTAATTAACACCTTATCGGGCATTGATCCCCCCAATTTCCCAGCAGTTTTATCGCATACCGCCGCCGGAACTCCCCGCTGCAAAACGTGGCCTGCTCCGTCATCAAACAGATCTTCATACCCCGTATAAATCGCCGTCTTGCCAGTGAAAATGCAAGCTCCATCCTCCGGTACATCCACTTTGAAAGACACCGAATCCAGGCTTTCTAACAGCAAATCCGCATCCAATTGATAATTGTGTTTATCCAGCAATCGGTAAGGACGGCGCGCCCGCACTTCGACTTGCCCAAAACCAACGTCTACAAGGTGTTGAACGTATTCTGCGTATGTCAAAGCGCCGGACAAACACAAGGCCCGCAAGCGTTGGTCTTCCTTCAAATGCTGCGGAATGGGCCGAGTTGCGATCGGATCGCTCATCAACAATCTGCCACCCGGTTTTAACACCCGATAAGTCTCTTTTAATGCTTTAGCTAAATCCGCTGGTTCAAAGATATTAAACAAGCAGTTTTGGGCGACAACATCTACAGAAGCATCCGGCACCGGCAACGCAAAAGCATCGCCTTCACAAATTTCTACAAAACTCGGATCAAACCAATCATTTTCGTGGGCGGCTATTTGCAAGTTTCGTGCCGCCGCATCTCGCATTGCTGGAACCGGATCGACGGCAATAACTGCTCCTTTGTGTCTAGAAAAATATGCAAATTGTAGTGCTTCCAAGCCGCCGCCGACGCCTACATAAAGCACGAAGGGATTGCCGACGAGTTCAGCGGCGTGAACGGTTGTGCCACAACCGTAATTCATTTCTTGCATTTGTTCAGGAATTTTTAATCCTGGCAATTGCAAGGGGCTGCTTTGGACGCAGCAAAGTCCGATTTGGGGTGTTTCGGCAACATCACTGTAGAATTTGGCTGCTGTTTCGAGGTAGGTCATTTTTTAGTGTTCTTTAATTGTTAACTGCAGATAGATCACGAGCGCGACGCCGATGCAACGAAGAAGCCCAGAAAGTTTTTGTTAGGTGGCAAATTCGACTTTTTGTTCGGATTTGGGCGGATTTTCGGGTTCGGAAACAGTTGTTTCGGGAGGGGCTAATTCGGTGGTTGGCTGGCTAGGAGTTTCAGCGGCAACTGGTGGCGTTGGCGGTACAAGATTTGGAGATTGTTCTGGTATCGCGGGAGCGACTACTTTTGGTACTGGAGCTTTTCCTGTTATTTCTGGCAGGGTTGGTGGCTCTGAAAAATTAGCAGGTTGCTGTTCTTCACGCAAGAAGTTGCGGAACCGATTGTAGTATCCTTTATATTCCTGTTTTTTTGTTTGGGGAGATGCTGTTGGGGTCGGTTCTATTACTTGAACTGGTTCTACATTTTTCGGCGCTTCTAACTGTGGAGTTGCTGCCGGTGTCGGTTCTATTACTTGAACTGGTTCTACAATTTTTGGGGTTTCTAACGGTGGAGTTGCTGTCGGTGTCGGTTCTATTACTTGAATAGGTTCTACAATTTTCGGCGCTTCTAGTTGGGGGGTTGCTGTTGGTGTCGGTTCTATTACTTGAATGGGAGCAACTTCGGGAGCGACTGTTGGCTCTAAGCTGGGTTCGGTAACAGGGGTTTCTGGAACCGCTGGTGAGGGTTGGACAACTGGTGTTTCTTCTAATGCAGGTGTCGGTGTCGGTTCGGGGGTTGGGGTTGGTGTCGGCTCGGGGGCTTGGTAGGTACGATCGACTATACCGCGAGTTTCTGCTGCTGTTAGTTCGCCCCGCACTAATTTTGAAAGAGGATCTTGACCGAGCGGTTGGAAATTGATCAGTCTGACTGTATTATTAAAGGCGTTTTTGACGATATTTCCCCGTTCGTCAATTAATTCTAGCTGTACCCAGTTTTTCCCTGGTTTGAATCCTTTAAGATATATAGGTTGCCACTGGTCGATCGCAAAGCTTTGGCCGTTGACTGTGGATCGAATTTTCCAATCGAGTATTTCATCTTGGGAATTTTCTTGCGCCACTTCGTGCGGAGGGGCATTTGTCAAGTAAAAGTCGAGCAGGATGGGTTCTGCCCCATAGCTGCCTTGGGGGCTGTTGTACGTTAGTAGGGGCAATGTTCGATCGGGATTATTGTCGTCTGTTTTGGTAAAAACGTGAAAGGTGGTTTGAGCTGCGGCACCTTCGTTTTTAAAGCTTTCTTCCCAAGGGCGGGCGGCGAACACCTGCAGGGTATGGGTTCCGGGTTCTAAGTCGGAGAGCGTTAAAGGTTGGTTGATGTCGTAAACTGCTGCATAAGGTTGGTTGTCTAATAAAACTTGCAGATGGGGGCCCAAACCCAAGTTTGCATCTTTGAAAATGGGCAAGTCCTTCACTTGGAACTGAACAGACACATTTATATCCTGAAGCACTTCGTCAGGTTTTGGATTCAAAATACTAATTTGAGGCTGGTAGCTTTCTAGAGCCTGACGCAGTTGTTGGATGGCTTCTGGGGGAGAAACCTCTGAGATTCTGTTTACTGGGGCGGTAGCTGAGCCGCTCTTGTTCCCTGATTTGGGCAATTCGGGATGGCCGGCGCCACAACTTGCTAAACCCAAAATTAATACTGCTACTGCGAACAATGCCAGCAGCCTGCCCACAACCGTTCTGTGCCAATTGATCCCAATCACGCAACGATACTCCTAGAAGCCTTCTCATAGGGAACTATAGCCCAAAAATGAATTTAGTATTGGGGAATTCTACCTCATGAATTCCAAAGCCGCGTAGGAACCCGGATTGAGGCAGCAGCGGGCAACCCATCCTCTCCCACTCTTAATTCCCGCAGCCTTTTTCCAAAACATATATCTACAAATGAGTAATCCTAAATTACCTTATCTTTGAGTTTTGTAAAGTTAATGGCAGTACCCCTTGACTTTTTCGAGGGACTGTGGGATTTAAAGGCGTTATTACATCAAGAATTGAGCCTTTTTTAAGTATTGTTAACAAGCGATTAATACTTCTCTAGCAAGCTTATAATTCATAAAACTCCCTCAAAAGAAGCAGCCGTATCAAGTCTGAATCAAGGACGCGATCGGCGGCTGCAGATAGCGAGAAGAGTTAGCAGTACCCAGTCACATTGTTAGCGACACTGGGAAACTGGCTTCTTCACAGAAGCAAAATGCTTGGGGAGACGATGCACCTGCGTCTAGCTCTGCAAAGAGTAAAGTGCAGTGAAGTGTCGGCTTTTTCGAGAATCCCCCGCCTAATCAAGCGTGGGGAGTGTCCGGTACAGTGTTCAGTTCTCGTTCCTTGTCTTACCGAGAGGAGAGTCTTCATGACCATTAGTCCTCCAGAGCGAGAGGTAAAAGCTAGGGTAGTAGTCGATAAAAATCCGGTTCCAACTTCTTTCGAGAAGTGGTCAAAACCCGGTCATTTTGATCGCACTCTAGCTAAGGGGCCAAAAACCACCACTTGGATTTGGAACCTCCACGCTAACGCTCACGACTTTGACAGTCATACAAGTGACTTAGAAGACGTTTCGCGCAAAATCTTTAGCGCTCACTTCGGCCACTTGGCAGTAATCTTCGTATGGTTGAGCGGCGCATATTTCCACGGCGCTAAATTTTCCAATTACGAAGCTTGGCTGACAAATCCTACAGCCATCAAGCCCAGCGCTCAAGTGGTCTGGCCGATTTTTGGTCAAGAAATTTTAAATGCAGATGTAGGCGGCGGCTTTCACGGGATTCAGATCACCTCTGGTCTATTCCAATTGTGGCGCGCCAACGGCATCACTAACTCATACCAGCTATATTGCACTGCGATCGGCGCCCTGGTAATGGCAGCTTTAATGCTGTTTGCCGGTTGGTTCCACTATCACGTCCGCGCTCCGAAACTGGAATGGTTCCAGAACGTGGAATCGATGATGAACCACCACTTGGCAGTTTTGTTAGGCTGCGGGTGCTTGGGCTTCGCAGGACAACAAATTCACGTTGCTCTGCCGATCAATGCTTGCATGGACGCGATCGATGCAGGTGCACCGCTGACAGTCGGCGGTAAGCTGATCAAAACAGTTGCCGACATCCCCCTGCCGCACGAGTGGATTTTGACACCGGGCTTGATGGCTGACATCTACCCGAGTTTCGCTAAAGGTTTAACCCCCTTCTTCACCCTCAACTGGGGCGCATATACAGACTTCCTGACCTTCAAAGGCGGTCTGAACCCCACCACAGGCGGTTTGTGGCTGACTGATACAGCACACCACCACTTAGCTTTGGCAGTGCTATTCATCGTCGCTGGTCATATGTACCGGACGAACTGGGGCATCGGCCACAGCATGAAAGAAATCCTAGAGAACCACAAAGGCCCCTTCACTGGTGAAGGTCACAAAGGTCTCTACGAAATCCTGACTAATTCTTGGCACGCGCAACTGTCGATTAACTTGGCACTGATGGGCTCTTTGAGCATCATCGTCGCCCAACATATGTACGCGATGCCTCCCTATCCGTACATCGCGACCGACTACCCGACTCAGCTATCCCTGTTCACCCACCACATGTGGATTGGCGGATTCCTGATTGTTGGAGCAGCCGCTCACGGAGCAATCTTCATGGTTCGGGATTACGATCCCGCTGGAAATGTCAACAACTTGTTGGATCGCGTGATCCGTCATAGAGATGCGATCATTTCCCACCTGAACTGGGTTTGTATATTCTTGGGCTTCCACAGCTTCGGTTTGTACGTTCACAACGACACGATGCGCGCTTTCGGTCGTCCTCAAGATTTGTTCTCGGATACCGGGATTCAGTTGCGTCCGATATTTGCCCAGTGGGTGCAAAACATCCACGCTTTGGCTCCGGGCACAACAGCGCCTAATGCTACGGAAATCGTTAGCCACGCTTTTGGCGGCGGTGCAGTAGTAGTAGCCGGCAAAGTAGCGATGATGCCGATCGAGTTGGGTACGGCGGATTTCATGATCCACCACATCCACGCTTTCACCATTCACGTTACAGTCCTGATTCTTTTGAAAGGCGTGTTGTTTGCACGCAGTTCTCGCTTGGTTCCTGACAAAGGCAACTTGGGCTTCCGGTTCCCTTGCGACGGCCCCGGCCGTGGCGGCACCTGCCAAGTTTCTGGTTGGGATCACGTGTTCCTAGGCTTGTTCTGGATGTACAACTGCATCTCGATCGTGATTTTCCACTTTAGCTGGAAAATGCAGTCGGACGTGTGGGGAACAGTATCGCCAGACGGCACAATTTCTCACATTACCGGTGGCAACTTCGCACAAAGTGCGATCACGATTAACGGCTGGCTGCGGGACTTCCTTTGGGCGCAAGCTTCTCAGGTCATTCAGTCCTACGGTTCGGCACTGTCGGCCTACGGTTTGATGTTCCTAGCTGGACACTTCGTCTTCGCCTTCAGCTTGATGTTCCTGTTCAGTGGCCGTGGCTACTGGCAAGAACTGATTGAGTCGATTGTTTGGGCTCACAACAAGCTCAAGGTAGCTCCGTCGATTCAGCCTCGCGCTCTGAGCATTATTCAGGGTCGGGCTGTGGGTGTAGCTCACTACCTCCTAGGAGGAATTGTCACTACGTGGGCATTTTTCCTAGCGCGAATCATTTCGGTAGGGTAAACTACCCCTAGGTTTTGGATTCTCGATTTGGGAGGAATCTCAAATCGAGAATCCAAACTCCGAACCGAATCCCTTCAATTTTGTTCAGGATTCAGGATTAATCAAGGCTTATGGCAACGAAATTTCCAAAATTTAGCCAAGACCTTGCCCAAGACCCGACCACACGGCGGATCTGGTACGGGATTGCCACAGCACACGACTTTGAAAGCCACGATGGCATGACCGAAGAAAATCTTTACCAAAAGATTTTTGCTTCTCACTTCGGCCACCTAGCAATCATTTTCTTGTGGACATCGGGCAGCCTGTTCCACGTAGCATGGCAAGGTAACTTTGAACAGTGGATTAAAGACCCTCTAAACGTCCGCCCGATCGCTCACGCGATTTGGGACCCGCAATTCGGCGCTCCTGCTGTAGAAGCTTTCACTCAAGGGGGCGCTTCTAACCCGGTGGATATCTCTTACTCTGGTGTCTACCATTGGTGGTTCACCCAAGGGATTCGGACAAACGCCGACCTGTATCAAGGAGCTATCTTCTTGCTACTACTGGCGGCTGTCTTCCTGTTCGCAGGTTGGTTGCACCTCCAGCCCAAGTACCGCCCCAGCTTGTCTTGGTTCAAAAACGCTGAATCTCGCCTCAACCACCACTTGGCTGGTTTGTTCGGTGTCAGCTCTTTGGCTTGGACTGGTCACATGGTTCACGTTGCTATCCCCGAATCTCGCGGACAGCACGTAGGTTGGGACAACTTCTTGTCTACCCCGCCTCACCCGGCCGGTTTGGCTCCGTTCTTCACTGGTAACTGGGGCGTATACGCCGAGAATCCAGATGCAGCGAGCCATGTCTTCGGTACTTCCGAAGGCGCTGGAACCGCAATTCTGACTTTCTTGGGTGGCTTCCACCCTCAAACAGAATCCCTGTGGCTGACAGACATCGCTCACCACCATTTGGCGATCGCAGTTCTGTTTATCGTTGCCGGTCATATGTACCGGACTAACTTCGGTATCGGTCACAGCATCAAAGAGATGTTGGATTCTAAGGCTGGTTTGGTCGGCGGCAAGAGTGAAGGACAGTTCAACTTGCCTCACCAAGGCTTGTATGAAACTTACAACAACTCGCTGCACTTCCAACTGGCATTTCACCTAGCTGCTTTGGGCGTAATTACCTCCTTGGTAGCACAGCATATGTACGCGATGCCTCCCTACGCTTTTATAGGTAAGGACTTCACGACTCAGGCTGCGCTTTACACCCACCACCAGTACATTGCTGGATTCATCATGGTCGGCGCTTTCGCCCATGGAGCTATCTTCTTGGTGCGGGACTACGATCCAGAAGCAAACAAAGGCAACGTGCTTGATCGCGTGTTGCAGCACAAAGAAGCGATTATCTCTCACTTGAGCTGGGTGTCGCTGTTCTTGGGCTTCCACACTCTCGGCTTGTACGTTCACAATGACGTTGTAGTTGCTTTCGGAACTCCTGAAAAGCAAATCTTGATTGAACCTGTGTTCGCACAGTTCATCCAAGCTGCTCACGGAAAAGCTCTCTACGGCATGGACGTGCTGTTGTCTAACCCTGACAGCATTGCTTCTACCGCTTGGCCCAACTACGGCAACGTATGGCTCCCAGGCTGGTTGGATGCGATTAACAGCGGTACTAATTCTCTGTTCTTGGCGATCGGACCTGGCGATTTCTTGGTTCACCATGCGATCGCACTAGGCTTGCACACCACCACCTTGATCTTGGTCAAGGGCGCTCTGGATGCACGCGGTTCTAAGCTGATGCCGGACAAAAAAGACTTCGGTTATGCTTTCCCTTGCGACGGCCCCGGCCGTGGCGGTACTTGCGACATCTCTGCTTGGGACGCGATGTACCTGTCTGTATTCTGGATGTTGAACACCCTAGCTTGGGTAACGTTCTACTGGCACTGGAAGCACCTGGGCATCTGGCAAGGTAACGTGGCTCAGTTCAATGAGTCTTCTACCTACCTGATGGGCTGGTTCCGCGATTACCTCTGGCTGTATTCTTCTCAGTTGATCAACGGTTACAACCCGTATGGTACTAACAACTTGTCAGTCTGGGCTTGGATGTTCTTATTCGGACACCTTGTTTGGGCAACTGGTTTCATGTTCCTGATCTCTTGGAGAGGTTACTGGCAAGAGTTGATCGAGACTTTGGTTTGGGCTCACGAGCGCACTCCTTTGGCTAACTTGGTTCGCTGGAAAGACAAGCCTGTTGCTTTGTCGATCGTCCAAGGTCGTTTGGTTGGCTTAGTTCACTTTACTGTGGGCAACGTCCTCACTTACGCGGCCTTTGTAATTGCCTCGACGGCCGGGAAATTCGGGTAACTCTGAACTCTGGTTTCTAGGTAATTAACTAAAATCCCCCGCCTTCTAGCGGGGGATTTTTTTGTATATTTCTGTAAGGAATTACCGCATAGGAAACAGTGGTATAAAGAAGAGAAGGCATCATATATTCATGTTCCTATTATCGTGTCTCAATTATTCAACCGCATCCCTGGACGAACCTATTTATTACTAGCAATCATTATTTTTGCTGCCTCTAACTCTGTCATTCGCAAACTGACCGATTTAGGAGCCCAGAACGCAATCGACGGCAGAAATTTGATTTCACTTTGTAATGTTTTATTTGTAGGGAATCTCTGCGCGTTAGCAGTTTTATTCCTGGTTTATCGCCAGCAATGTACGGTGCAAAATTTCCGATCGATTCCCAGTAAAACATGGTGGGGATTGATCGGAATTTCTTTGCTCTCTGGGGCATTGGCTCCAGCCTTAACTTTTATGGCGTTGGATTTAACCGCTGTCAATAATGTGGTACTGATTGGACGCATCGAGCCGCCTCTGATTTTAGCGCTGTCCATTCTAATTTTGGGCGCTCTCGTCAATCTTTGGGTGATTGCGGGGGCGATCGTTTCGTTTCTGGGTGTTGCACTGACTATTGTATTGCAAACACCGACTACCGATATGATGGACATGGGCGGATTGACGATCGGCAGAGGCGAATTCATGGCAGCATCCGGGGCGATCGCGTTAGCCATTTCGACGATTATTAGTAAAGTCACGCTCAAACAAATTCCGTTAGGATTGTTCTCTATTATCAGAACAACACTGGGAACAGTTGTTTTCTTTATTGTCGTTTTAATCTTATATACTCCCACTCACTTTATCGATGTTTTTGCGCCCTTCCTCTGGCAGTGGATGCTCGTCTATGGTGCGATTATTGTTGTTGGCGGACAACTGTGCTGGTTTACGGGACTAAAAACGACGGGCGCGGCAGATGTATCCCTCGCCAGTTCGTTTAGTCCGATCGCGGGGATTTTAGCCGCCTATTTGATTTTATCGGAAACGCCAACAACAGCTCAATACATCGGCGGCAGCATCATTTTAATCGGAATCGTTCTCAATCAAATTGGCGTTTTTCGCAAGCAAACCCAACCCGCGCCTCAACCTCCTGTAAGTCCGGCCAAAGAGATGGATATGGAAGTGGGATTCAAAGGGATTTAGTCGTTAATACCGAGCCTTAGTTAAGGGAGCATCCCACTTTTACAGTCAGTATAAATACTCAGACAATTGTCGGGCTAAGCTGATGGCATAATAGAAAGCAGATAAATTACCATAATCCAAGTTCGCATGACCCCAGAAGAACAGCAGAAGATCAAAATAAATCTCCAAGAAATAGCAGAGATACTTTATAAGAATACCCCAGTAGACAATCTACAAAGCTTTGAATCCGTAGAACTGAGTGTGAGGGAACATTTAATTGAGACAGTAGCACCAGAAATTAGCGGTTTTTTTTTCACTCGGCGGGGGGAAAAGGTTCGGGTAGAAAAAGAACCATAAAAAGTTGTGTAGGAGAAATAACTATATCGAGTAAACAAGCCCAAAGGCTGGGAGTAAAGAAGGGAAGTCGTCTAGTTAAGGGGCGATCGAGTCAAAACTTAAAAGGGATTGGAACATACTACAGATTCTTAGTTACAATAAGTAACCCTAGAAGTTGATATTCGCAACAGTCCGATTAATGTTCGTCGGCGCCAGAAAGCGAAGTGGTTGGCTGAGTCTGTTAAGCACGAATAAAAGTTCAATTTTATGAAACCTGTTCTGAATAAAGGGCAACTGACAACCTGGAAAGACGATCGGGGGTTTGGCTTCATTAAACCGGATGATGGCAGTAAAGAAGTTTTCTTGCATATCAGTGCGCTTAAGGAAGTAAGTCGTCGCCCAAAAGTCGGAGATACGATTTTGTACGAGCAAGTTGCTGAAACAGACGGGAAAGTACGTGCAACTAGAGCATCAATTCAAGGTGTTGCACCTCGACATCGGCCAACAAAGCAGAAACCACAGAAACGCGGTGTACTCAAAACAGTTTTTGGTATTGGGATTCTGGCTGTCATTGTGGTTCTTACAATGGAGTTTAGTCCTAGTCGTTCACCTTCTCCAATTACATCGATCGCCAAACCAGGATGTACTATCAAAGGCAACATCTCGATCGATACAGGCAATAAGGTTTATCACCTTCCAGGCATGGAAGATTACGAATCAACAGTTATTGATCCAGCTAGGGGTGAGAGATGGTTTTGCACAGAGTCAGAGGCGATCGCAAATGGTTGGCGTAAAGCACCGAGGTAGCCACAGCATCTCAACAACCGCGCTGCACCAGAACGTATAGCCGAATGAAGAATCAATGCCAAAAGTTAAGAGAATAGGCGAGTTTAAAATCTGTTGTCTTACTTGATTATGAAATTAATGGCCATCTAGATAATCTGAATAAACCTCTTTCTCATGTTTGCTTCATTGTGAAATTCTTGCAAAGTGATTGGCCGTAAAGCTGAAACTGTTGACCTGGTTTTCCTCAACCGCTCAAATTTCACCCTTCACCTGCATTTGATGCACCTGATCAGCCAACTCTTGCAAGCGCTTTTCGTCCAACTCGTCGATCGCCAGCATCCCGACATAGATGATTTCCTTCAGCGTTAGTCGGGTTGCTAGCGCCTTTTTCTGCACAAGTTCCTTAATTATGGGGCTGACTCCAATGGCGGTACTGCCTCTAGTCACAAAACTAACCGGAGATTCACAAGTTCGATTAAATTTTAGGACTTTTAACCTCAGCTTTTAACTGCGATCCAACTTGTTTAACCGCGTTTTGACAAGACGCCACACAATGTGAACTCCATCAATCAGCAAATGCTGACTTATCTAAGAAATATTACAAAATCTACCGTAAGATAATTTAATGCTAAAGTTATCAAGTGATGTGACGACTGATCGCTCTTTCCCATCGCCTCTTTCCCATCGCCTCTTTACCATCCCACAGAGCGAAAGACTAAGTTTAGTTGGGCTTATACTTCGCCTTCCGGCTTCTTAAGCCTATGTATCTGTAAATGACTTAGTGCTGAAGATTCAATTAACCATATTACCATCACACTTGGAGATTTTCAATGAAAATCAGTAAATCTTTGGCAATGTTGTTGACATTAATTTGTATGACAGTCATAGTAGTGACTACTTTCAGATTAAGCCCTAGTTTCGCTCGTTCTACGCCGGCGATGTCAGCACAAGAATCAGCCGAAAAAGTAACTACAGATATGATTGCACAAGGTTCTTCAGCAAGAACTCTGTACACTAGGTTAGGAGGCTACAACGCGATCGCGGCAGTCATTGATGATTCAGCAGCTTTCATATTCGCTGACCCTTTAATTGGTAAATACTTTATTGGCTTGAGCACAAACTCAAAACAGAGGCTGCGTCAGTTGTTAGTGGATCAATTCTGCCAAGCGGCAGGGGGGCCTTGTGTTTATACAGGGCGGACTATGAAGCTTTCCCATAGTGGAATGGATGGAGGTCTCACGAACAATGAATTTAACGCTTTTGCTAATGGTGTGTCCCAAGCTCTCGATAAAAATAGCGTCAATCCACCAGACAAAGCCGATGTCCTGGCATTTGTTGAGAGTCTCAGAACCAAGATTGTCGAAAAGTAAGATGAAACGCTCCAATCTCCTCCTGCTTTCGGTGGTATTTCTGCTACTGTCAGGAATGGTAACGGCCGATGCAGCCCATGCAAAACCGTCAGAGCCAACCACCGAGATGAAAGTTCCAGTATCCCCAATGCCGAGGCAGTCTTCTGAGCGCTTTTCCATGCCTGCTCTTTTTGGTCCACCCCAAGCTCAATCCAACGATCGACCTTTTTGTTTTTATCAGCGCTCCGATAGCACGATAGTTGATTTGAGCAGACTGTGTGGGGCTAAGAACACCGAAACGGGTACAAATACTAGATGGGACAACGCTCCTGTTGAGGAGAAGAAAACCCCAATTTATTGGTAGAAAAATGAGAATTTGTTTCAGTAGACGAATTCCATAGCAGCGCCCTTGCCTTACTTCACCCGAAGTACGCGCGACGTAGCTAACCCGTAGGGAATCGCCCTCATCGCCTCAAATTTCACCATTCACCTGCATCTGATGCACCTTGTCAGCCAACTCTTGCAGGCGCTTTTCGTCCAACTCGTCGATCGCCAGCATCCCGACATAGATGATTTCCTTCAGCGTTAGCCTGGTTGCTAGCGCCTTTTTCTGCACAAGTTCCTTAATTATGGGGCTAACCCCAATGGCGGTACTGGCTCTAGTCACAAAGGTAACGGGAGATTAACAACTTTGACTAAATCTTAGCACCTTTAAGCTGAGCTTTTATCTGCGATGCAAAATGCTTAAGCGCGTCTTGACAAGACGAAACACAAGGGTTTATAGTGGAAACGTGGAAAGGCTGATCGACCTATTCCTCAATAATCTCCACCAAGTCCTCAATCATCACATCAAATGCCCGCGCTAACTTGTACAGGGCGGTAAAGTCAACCATTGATATTTCTGAACGACGAGCATAGCTGGTTATGGTGCTATAGATCACGCCCGATCGCTCAGCCACCTCCTTGAATGTCCAGCCCCTCTCGGCCGCTAACTCTCGCACTTTTACTCTGACTAAACCCATGCTTGACAAATAATGCAGTTGCGTTTTAAGATAATTGCATCTGAAAAAGTGCTCGCCCCCGGTCTTGACAACTTAATGCCGATCGACCTATTCCTCCAAAACCTCAACCAACTCCTCAATCATCACATCAAAAGTCCGAGCTAACTTCCGCAGGCAAGTAAAGTCAACCATTGCCATTTCAGGACGACGAGCATAGCTTCTGACAGTGCTATAAATTACCCCGGAACATCGGATACTTCCTTAAGCGTCCAGCCCTTCTCCGCCGCTAGTTCCCGAATTTTTAGCCTGACTAAACCCATGCTTGAGAGTTGATGCAATTCTTAGGTTGACTCACCATGATATCGGAAAATTCAGTCAATATCGTGGCAGACCGACCTACTCCTCTAAAATCTCCACCAAATCCTCAATCATAATATCGAAAATGCGAGCCAGCCTGTGCAAGTAGGCAAAATTAACGGTTGTCATGCCTTGACATTGGGCGTAGTTTCTAATGGTGCTGTAACCAACACCCGATCGATCTGAAACTTCCTTAAGTGTCCAGCCGTTCTGGTCTGCAAACTCCCGAATCCGCAACCTCACCAAGCCTTTGCTCATACTTACTTGACAAATGACAATCTGCTGTCGTTTAATATTAGATATCTGAAAAAGCGATCGCCTCACGTCTGGACAACTAAGGGCGATCGCCTTCAAAAATTAAATAGACAGTTACTAGCTGTCTACCAGCAATGATAGCATCATCCCAGCTAAAATCAAGCACCCTCACCTGCTCAAAAATTCTCCACAAATCGCCAATCCTGCATCCGCTGGCGAGATTCGTTACCGAAGAAACAGTGGCCCTGCTGTTCAATATCGCAGCAGACGAGATTTACCGCATCGAATGCTGTCGCTACATGGTGTACGTGCACGCCAAAGGCATCAGCCGCTTTGTCAGCTACGCCGATTTTCCCCCTATTTTAGAAGTACAGCCGATCGCACCTCAAGATTTTGGCCGATGGTACAAACGCTGGAAAAGCAAGCAAGCACCAGCATTTTGGACGAAATTCTACACATATAAGTTCAAAAAAGCTGTTTCAGTTGATAGCTTGCTGGAGTGGGGCCAATTGGTAGCTACTGTTAAATCGGTCATTTCTGGAACCGCGCTGCAACAGCTACGAGATGTCTATGCCCAAGAAAAAAATTTGATGGATAAATTTTAAAGTGCGATCGACTTAATCCTACTTGAACTTTCAATTAAATTTTAAAACACTTCATCCTCGATTCCCAGCCACCATTCCCCCAGATTCATTAAATCTTTGTGAAGGTCTGTAAGTTCTGTCATATACTCTTCAGCAGAAATCTCCGATCGCCTTTCTTGCAATTTTTTCAGTCGCAGTTGCACCAACAGCCAAGGTTTGGAAATCCCGTCCTTTGCTTCGATATATTTGGCTAGATCTTTGCTGTCCATAGTTATTGGGGAATGGGGCATAGGGCATAGGGCATAGGGCATAGGGCATTGGACATTGGACAATTTTACATTTTAGATTTTAGATCAATTAGTAATTTTAATCTAAAATCGGATGGGGCATAGTAATCGGTAATCATTAGGAGTTTTTGCAATAACAAATTCCCGATTACTATGCCCCATTCCCAATGCCCGATGACTACCTATAATCTGAAGTCTGAATGTTCTTCAACTTCGCTGCGTATTTCATGCCGTATTCCGGGCGGCAGAAGCGATCGATCTGAGACTCGAAAAACGCCCGATTCGCCTTCAAATGCTTCGGGTTTGGATCGTCCAAAGGATACAGTAGGGCAACCCGCAAAGCTTGAATCACTCCCGAAGTAACGCAGTACATCGATCGCTGGAACGTTACGCCAATTTGATTGAGAATATCATCCTCGCCGCGACACCGCTGTTTGTAGAAATCCATCAAATAAGGCGGCAGGAAGTGCAGCATATCTTGTGCTAGCAAAGTCGGCGGAATTCCGGCAGTACCTACTGGGAATTTATCTGCATACAAAACTCCGTAGTGGAAGTCTTTTTGATCGTCGGGAACTTCCTTGGCTTGCGCGTTGTACGATTTGGTTCCCCGGAACGGCGAAGTGCGGTAAAATATAGCTTCTACATAAGGTAGCGCTGCTTCGTACAGCCAAGTGAAACCTTTAGATTTCGGGATTATTTCGTAGGTTTCCCCGTCGATGACAACGTGGTGGTAAATCGGGCGACCGGCGATCGCAAATATGCCATTTGTGATGAAATCCATCGCCTGCGGGACTGTGGTAACTTTGCCTTCGTCGTACAAGTCGGAAACTTCAAAAAACACCGGGGCCATTACTTCCCAAAACAAGCCGAGATTGCTGTAATAAGACATTTGGCGGCACTGTTCTAAAAACAAATCCGGGAATGCTTTGTGCAGCGCCAGCATGAACGGATCTTTTTTGAAGTAAGCTTTAATGGCGCGATCGGCATTAGCTTTGTATTCGTCGGTGTCGAGATAAGGGTCAAATTGATTGACGGGAACGTACATCCCCCGGTGCCAAAGCATCGACCTCATGACCTCTTCGGCAAATTCCATGTTAATGCGATCGTGCCACAAATGGTGCATAAATCGAGGAAGTTTACCAGTTTCTCCCTTTTCCATGAACTCCAAAAGTTCCGGGTGAACGCTTCCAGTACCGCGCCAGATCCGCAAATCTGCACCGTCGCCTGCATAGTGATTTTGCAAGTCTAAATACTCTTGGGGTAAAAAGTATTTAAAGAAAGGAAGCGGGTGTAAAAATACTCGTTCGGCGATGTAGAGCAAATCCCGCCAGTAAAAGTCCATCGGCACCGCGTAAGCTTTCCAGATAGCGATGATTTGCATCAGATTTTCCGGCGTATCTGGAATCATCGCGCCACCAGCTTCCAGCCTGTGAATTACTTCGGCAAATTCGTGTTTTGAAGGGGGTAGTTTAGTTGCTGGTTTATTAGGGGTTTGTACCATTGTTTCTTCCTTTGATTGAGTGAATCTAAATATTTTGAAGTATTGCAAAAAGCTGCGATTCTTTAACTTCCAGGCTAGAGCCGGGGAACCGATATCCAGGCCGGCGAGCCGGAAAATTGGAGGCAGAGCCTCCGGACTTGCGTTCCCAGGTAGAGCCTGGAAACGAGTAGATTCTTAGTCTGCGGAGGCGGACTTCGTTTGTGTAGACGCGATTTCAAGATCCGAGTGTTCTAGGCGATAGCTAATAGCAACTTGGGTATTTCTGTCAGCCGGCAGAGTAGCAACGATCGCATTTGTAGTCGATTCGCTCCACTTGAGCAGCCAAGCAGGTTGAATTCCCAACACGAAAATGATGCCCGCCAAAACCAACGCTGGCATATTTTCAGCAAACGTAACTGCAGGGTAGTAAGCCGTGGCATTGTCCAACTTTCCAAAACAGGTGCGGTTGAGCAGAATCACAAAGTAAACTGCTGTTAAACCAGAAGCTAAAATGCAGAGTAAAGTTGGAATTGGAAAGATCGAGAAACTGCCTTGAAACACTAAAAACTCGGCAATAAAACCCACCAAACCAGGAATTCCGGCGCTTGCCATGCCGCCCAAAACTAACAGGGAACTGGCAGTGGGTAAACCCCGCATCGGGTTCATCAAACCGTTGAGCACGTCCAAATCCCGCGTGCCAACTTTGGTTTCGATGATGCCTACCAAATAAAATAGCAAAGCTAAAATCAAGCCGTGGCTTACCATTTGCCCGACAGCACCGATTAAGGCGAGTTTCGTGCCGGCGGCGCAAGCAACGAGGATGTAGCCCATATGCCCGATCGAACTATAGGCTACCATGCGTTTGATGTCTTTTTGGGCGATCGCGCTCAAAGCCCCGTACATCACGCTCACAGTCCCGATAATCGCTAAACCGGGAGCTATAATCGACCAAGTTTCGGGAAACATCTGCAAGCCAAACCGCACTAAACCGTAAGTTCCCAACTTCGCCAGAATCCCTCCCAGCAAAATTGCTGTTGCTGGCGAAGCTTCGACGTAAGCATCTGGTAGCCAAGTGTGCAGCGGCACTAAAGGAATTTTAATTCCCAACCCAATTAGCAAAATTGTTAGCAAGATTAACTGCACATTTCTCGGCAATTCTTGAGTGGTAATCGCACTGTAATCGAAATTTAAAGAACCACTCAGCCAAGCCACACCCAAAAATGCTGCCAGCACTAAAAGTCCCGAAACTGCCGTGTAGATCAAAAACTTCATGGCAGCGTATTCCCGCTGCTTTCCGCCCCAAATCGCAATCAACAGGTAAAAAGGAATTAATTCTACTTCATAAAACAGTACAAACAGCAGCAAATTTTGAGACATCAAAGCTCCGGCAACACCCGCATTGATTAGCAAAATCAAAGCGTAGTAAAGCTGGGGGCGCTCCATCTTTTCGCCAGTGCCATAAATGACTAATAGCGTTAGCAAAGCACTTAAAACCAGCAGCGGCAACGACAAGCCGTCAATGCCTAAGTTGTAGCTCAAACCTAATTGTGGAATCCAAGGCAAATATTCTTGAAATTGCAGTCCGGAATTGGTTGTATCGAATTGAGTCAACAGCCAGATATTCAAAATGAAAATAGCAGAAGCAAAAGCCGAGGCTATTGAACGCAGGCGCATCCCATTGATATTTCCGGGCAGGAACCCGACTACCGCAGCGCCCAACGTGGGCAACCAGAGCAAGGCACTAAGCATAATGTGTCAAGAGTAAAGAGTAAAGAGTAAAGAATCAATTTTTCAGGTTTTTGTGTTTGATAATTTCAGTCCTGAACGCAAAGGACACAGGTGGTAAGGTGCGTCCGCTCGCCCAACCCTCGCTAATCCATCTATAACTCGGTATGACGCACCCTACAAGTCGTCGTCTGCCTGGGGCTTTGAGTCTGAATTTGAGAGTTTAGATGTTAACTTTTCCCAAATTATCAATCCCAAATTGCATCACGGCACAGTAACCATACTGACTGCACCCGTGTCTAAATCGTAGTATCCACCAACAACTTTCAGTTTACCCTCTTGAATTAACTGAGAGATAACTGGAGACTCTTTCAACCTCTGAGCTTGCAGAATAACATTCGCTTTGACGGCATTTTCTACATTATCGCCCGGTTGGTTTTTCGAGCTTTCTACAGCCGGCTTAATGGCATTGGTCAAACTGCCAATTTGACCGGGAAGTTCACCTCCTTTGATGGTTGCGGTTACCGCACCGCACCTTTCATGTCCGACTACCATAAGCACTTTTGCTCCCAGTACCAGCGTGCCAAATTCCAGGCTACCCTTTTCTTCTGGGGTAACCACATTTCCGGCCACGCGACAGACAAATAAATCTCCAATTCCTTGATCGAAGATAATTTCCGAAGGAAAGCGGGAATCTGCACAGCCGAGAATACAAGCAAAGGGTTTTTGAGTTTGGGCAACTTCGGTGATGCGCGCAAAGTCTTGGTGGGGATTTTGGCGTTTTCTGTCAACAAACCGCTTGTTCCCGTCCATTAACTTTTGCAGAGCAGCATCGGGAGTCGAGTCATTTTGAGCAATTGCCGGTTCGGGTGCAGCCAACTCAGCGCCTGCTCGTGCTGCGAGTATCCCTGTACCAATCGCACCTGCGACAAATTTGAGGGAATTGCGCCGGGAAAGATTCAATTTGTCGTTATTTTGGTTCATTTGTGCTGCCTGGAGTTGGAAATCTTTGTTCAAGACTTCATATTTTTAAGATTTTAGATTAAAACTGTCACCTAAAATCTTAAAAATTATATCTCTTTACCCGCCTACAATCAGCGACAGGCGAGCTAGCAGAGGCCAGCTTATCAGCAGTCCCAAAAGCGCCACGCCGAACAGAATTGTCAGGGCGTAAAACTGAGTTTGACCGTTAACGTTGTATTTGAGGCTTTGCCCGCTGAAAACAGTTGCAAAACCGATTAAATTCACGAATCCGTCAACAATATTGCGATCGACCCAGGAGATAAATTGAGCAACTAAACCAACTGCAAATATCACTGTCACCCGGTACAGTTTGGCGGTGTAAAAGTCGTAGGCAAAAAAGTCTTGCAGGCCTTGAGAACCAATTCGTACCGGTTTTTCCCATTTCTCGTTCAGGTAAACAAATGCTCCTGCACCGATGCCGATCGTCGTTGACAAAACTAGCAGTCCACTTGCGGTATAATTCAAACTTGCCCCAGGCAATAAATGCCACGCAGCCAGCAAGTGCGGAACGTGCAAAGTAAAGCCCATTAAAACAGTCATCGGCAAGATAAAAGGCCAGTGAACTTCCGGCGAACGTTCGGTCATTTGCTTTGGTTTGCCCCCGAAAACTAAACCGAAGACGCGCACCAAGCCAAAAGCAGTGACGGCGTTTACAAACAGCACTATTCCTAACAAGAAAGGGTGAGCTGCCCAAAGCCCGGATGTGAAGTCTTCTAAAGCCCAGAAACAGCCGAAGGGCGGCAGTCCCAGCAATCCAGCGCTACCGACAATAAACGATATGGCCGATATCGGCCGCTTTCTCCACAAACCGCCGAGAGCTCGGACATCCTGAGTGATGCTGTTCCAAACTACCGAACCGATGCTCATCACCAGCAAACCCATTGCCAAGCTGTAGGCAAATATCAATGTCAGGGCTGTCTGGGCTTGTCCGGTGCCGACGGCGATAAATACTAAGCCCATGTAAGAGCTGACTATATAGGAAAGCGTGCGCTTGATGTCGATTTGGGCGATCGCAATTAATGAAGCACCAACCGCCGTCGCAGCGCCTACAATAATAGTTGTCTTCACGCCCACGGGCGACAAAGCAATCACCGGCTGCAACTTAATCAATATCCAAGCACCAGTTTCGACAACTACGGTGTTCCGCAAAATCGTCGCCGGCAGCGGGCCTTCCATCGCCTCATCCAGCCACAGGTGCAAGGGAAACTGAGCGCACTTACCCATCGGCCCGGCAATCAAAGCTAAGCTCAACAGCGTCGCTACAGTAGGGTCAAGCTTTGCAGTCTGAGCCCAAACAGCCAACTCGTCAAAATTCCAAGTTCCAGCCAGCGGCAGAATTGCGACTACTCCCATCAGCAGGAATAAGTCTCCCACCCGCTTTGTTAAGAAAGCGTCGCGGGCTCCTGTCACCACCAAAGACTGATTGAACCACAGCCCGACTAGCAGGTAAGTACCCAAAGTCAGAACTTCCAAAATCATGTAGCTGAAGAACAGGGAATTGCACAGTACCAAGCCGCACATCCCGGCTTCAAACAGCCCCATCAGCGAAAAGAAACGAGCCCAGCCCCAGTCCATTTCCATGTAACCGAAAGCATAAATCTGCGCCAGCAAGTTCAGTCCGGTAATCAAAACTGTCGCCCCGACGGTGACAGCAGAGATTTCTACGGGAATGGTTAAGTCTAAACCTGCTACATTCAGCCAGGGAATCAACTGGTGTTGGACCGGTTGGTTCCAGATAGCTGTGAGGGCGATGACGCCGTGTAGGAAAGCGAACAAGGTTAATATGGCGTTCACGTAACCGGATGGTCTTGGCCCCGTGCGGCGGGTAACTGCTGGAAACCACAGCATCGACAGAACTCCGCCGATAAGTGGATAGCAAGGTATAAACCAAACGGTCTGGAGTAAGATTTGAGCCATTGGCATTACCTGTAAAGGTTACAAAAATTTAAAATTCTGAGAATAATTACGATCGCGCCAACGACAGCACTGAAAAGCCAGAAGGCAGAATTAGAGGCTATTTTGGCGTCAGTATTCGAGTTACTCGTTGTTTTGAGACTAGGCGGGAAGAATAGACTTATTAATTTTATATTAAGTATTGCGTTAAATTTTCATATTTCTGATTCAGCATACTTATCTATACCGATAACCTCTACTTATAGGTATATAGAGGGGCGGATTGTGTACAAACGAATATTTGTTGATCGCAAGTGCGATCAAACAATAATTTATTGCTCTAAAATATTAAAACCTATTAAAACCGCTCAATCTGCCAAGCTGATTCGGGAAGTTTGGCTTGGCGCTGTCCGATCGCCCTTGCCCTAACATTCAAAAGACCGATCGGCGTATTAAACAAATCTACCATATCGGATCGGCTGCTCGCACTTTTGGCAGCAGCAACCGGAAATTCCTTGAACAGCCACCTAGCCAGCCGGTAAAAATATTCCCCTGTTGTGAATTCTCGCATCAAATCGACACCGTAGAGTTCGTGCAAATATTTATTAGATTCGCCGTACCGATACCATTGACTTTGCAACTGTTTTATTGTAGAACGGTGGCGGTGTCGGACGATCGCATTTTCGGCAAAATACATTTTATAGGATGTTTCCCGCAAAATCCGCCAGCATAAGTCAGCATCGCCGCCGCTGGTGAGGTAAGGGCGAAATAATCCTATTTGTTGTAAAACTAGCCTCCGTACAGCTAAATTGGCGGTTTGGCCGTAAGCACAAAAAGGGTGAGCGAGAGTATGTTTTTGAGATAAAGTATTTTCGCGATCGGCGTGTTGTTCTAAGATAGTTTTACCGGGCAATGCGAGTATTTCCCCAGCGCTAATTCCTACTTCTAAGTCAACAAATGGCTTAACTAAATTTTCCAGCCAGTCAGATTCCGGGCGACAGTCTGCATCGGTAAATGCAATGATTTCGCCTGTTGATGCGCGAATTCCTTGATTGCGGGCGGCGTAGGAACTTTGAATCTGGTTTTCGGTGAGGTGGCGAATGGTTATCTGATCCAACTTAGCTGCTGTTTCGAGGATTGCTAAAGTGCGATCGCGACTGTTGTTGTCTACTAAGAGATATTCTACACTGTCGATCGGATAAGTTTGCGATCGCAGGCACTCGATCAACTCCGGCAAATCCATCTCGCCGTTGTAAACAGGCACAACCACCGAAACTTGAGGTAAAAACCCATCACTGTTCATTAGCCCTCTATGCAGCTTTTTGAGTCAATTAGGAGTAAAGTCATTATTACTAACAAGTTTTATGGCAACTTAACTTATCGAATAATGTCTACTTCTGTGCCTTTCTCCACAAACTGATACAACTCCTCAACATCCTTATTTTCAAGCGAGTGGAACAGGCCGGAAAGCCAGTTTTTTGAGTTAGTTTTTGAGCCTGAAACGGGCAAGATGCCCGTTCCACAACTGCATTGAGTTCCTGTAGAACGGGCATCTTATTTGTTTTTGAACATTGCACAAAATATCTCTTGCATCCCCTGCACAATCCGTTACCGTTACCAAATCCGCTGTTAACTGTTGCTAGTAAACATCAAAATCATTAACACTAACGCCCCGTTAGTTAAATAAAAGATCCCAACAACCTGAGTTTCCAACCAGCCGCACAACTCTAAATGATGGTGCAGTGGAGCCATTCTTAACAGACGCTTGCCGATTCCATCAGGCCCTTTTGTAGCTTTGTAATAACCTACTTGAGCAATTACTGACAGCGTTTCAATAAAGAAAATCCCGCTGATAATTAATAATATCCAAAGGCTATTTGTTAATAAAGCTACTGCACCCAACGCACCGCCCAAAGCTAAAGCACCTGTATCGCCCATAAACACCTTGGCTGGATTGCGGTTGTGTGCTAAGAAACCGAAACAACTGCCGCTGATGCAAGCGCAAAATATCATTAATTCTGGCGAAGTTGACGCTACAGATGCGCCCAATCCCAAAAGTGCTATCGCCCCCAAACCGCCCATCAACCCGTCAACACCATCGGTAAGATTAGTAGCATTGCTTTCGGCAACTAGCACAAAACAAGCCAGCGGCCAGAACAGCAAACCTAATGGCAATACCCAACCGAAAGGCAAAGCAACATTCGTATAAATTGCAGGTTGATGAAACATCAGCCACAGACAAAATAGAGCAGCAAAACTTATTTGCAAAGCCAATTTCATCCGAGGTGAAATACCTTTGTTCGACTTGCGTCGCAGAATTTGCCAGTCATCGAGCCAGCCAATGAAACCGTAAGCTAGAGTTAAAGCCGATACGGCAACAACATCTGAGTTAAACTTAGACCAAAGTAAAGCGACTGCTACCCCTGCGGGTATAAAAAAGATGCCTCCCATTGTCGGCGTTCCCGCTTTTTTCAAATGGGCTTGGGGGCCGTCTTCGCGAATAATTTGTCCTGCTTTTAGTTGCTGGAGTACGGGCACAACTGCATAGCCCAACCCCGACGCAACTAAAGCACAAACAACTAGCGGCATAAATAGCGATGTAGGTAAATTCAAAAATCTACCCGCTACTACATCTAAACCGATCGCTACAGTGCCGAGCCCCAAACCCAGCAGCAGGAATAAATTCTTGCCTGTAAGTTTGAAAGGCAGACTAAAAGGGATTTTCTCATCCAAAAAGTTATCCATAACACTCCTCACCACACACTATTTGAGAATAAGCAATTGACAATGGGGGAATAGGGTGCGATACAGGAGATTGAGAAATCTCTGAGTTTTTCTTCCCTGTTTCCGGTTGATTTCTTCACCCTTCTACCCGTTATTCTTCGCCTACACTCACATCCTCTTCTACTTCCTCTTCTAAATCATCGTAAGGACTGTCGTCAACTGCCATAAGTTCAGAAATTTCTTCTTCGTGCAGATAGTCGGGTTCTTGGACATCCCTTGCTAACAGGCGATTGTTAGATTCCAACCAGTCTAAAAGAGAAGATTGCTGTTTTAATGGAATTACATCCGCAGGTAAGTGGCGAGGAATTTGACGCAGAGATGGGTTGTACATGATTATCGGTTTTTAAAGACAAAGACGCGATCGAGTAGAGGTAACGTTTTGCCGACGAACTGCTCCTTTGATCAAGCACTTGCAAATCGGGCATTTAGCAAGGCTAAAGCATTATACCACAGGCACTGTTTGGTTCCGGATCGGATAAGATGGGAGACCCAAAAGGCGATCGCCCCCAAGCATGGGCATGAGGATATCACTAAAATCCGCTCTTGCCAATCCTTCTTTAGCCGTAAGCATTGTACTCTAAGACGATCGTCTTTAAGATATCGCGGGACACGAGGCGATCCTATTCTGCAAGCTTCTTTAACGGCAAGGGTTTGATTCACAACAGTCTCCTGGTTTTTCATCAAAGCCTGAGCCCGAATGCCCTCTGGCTTCTTCAGTCAACTCTCAAGCAATAAATCTCAGAATGGATATAACAGCAGCGGTTTTATATAACAAAGAGGGCTACCACACCGGAGGCAAAAAACTTCTGGGGCGTCATTCAGCCGGAGAAGGGTTTCTCAAAAGCTTAGTCCAACACGGAACCGCTGACTCTCTATACTGTTGCGCCGATAGCGAAACAACCTTTAAGGAGTTTTGTTCGCACATCCAACCTTGGCTGCAAAAACCTCGGAAAGTTCGCTGGATTCCGATGGAACGACCGGATTTGCTATCTCAACCGGGCACACTTTACCGACCCGATCCGGTTCTGTCGCAGATGGTGTGGGCGCGCAGATTTGTCGATCAGCGGGCCTACAGCGTTTGCGGCGTTACTCACACGATCGGTACACAATACATCATGGAGGCGATCGGCGATTTGATCACCGCACCCATGCAGCCTTGGGACGCCCTGATCTGCACCTCTGCCGCCGTGAAAACAGCAGTAGAAGGAGTTATGAGGGAATGGTCTGAATATTTAGCCCAGCGGAACGGCGGTAAACCGGAGATTTTGGTCAAATTCCCCGTTATTCCCCTAGGAGTGGATTGCAGCGCGTTTCCGCAGGGTGTGGAAGCAGTTAATAGTCGCCACCAAATGCGACAAGAACTCGGCATTTCTCCCGAAGATATAGTTGTGTTATTTGTCGGTCGATTGACTTTTTCTGCAAAAGCTCATCCAGTACCCATGTACATCGCCCTAGAACGGGCCGCACAACAGACAAAAGCCAAAATCCACTTAATTCAAGCCGGTTGGATCGAAGATCCGAGAGAAGAACCCGACTTTAAAAATAGTGCACAAATATTTTGTCCCTCGGTGAATGCTATTTTTTTAGATGGGAGACAGCCGGAAATTAGAATAAATATTTGGTCGGCGGCCGACATTTTCATTTCGCTGTCCGACAACATTCAAGAATCCTTCGGACTGACGCCAATTGAAGCTATGGCGAACGGACTCCCGGCCATAGTCTCTGATTGGAACGGATACAAAGAATCTATACGCCACGAAATAGACGGATTCCGCATTCCCACACTCATCCCGCCCCCGGAATCTTGTTTAGATTTAGCCCTAAATTATCTTGACGGCAGCTTAAATTGGCCGACTTACATGGGTCACACTTCCCTCGCCACAGCAGTAGACATTGATGCTTGCACCCTGGCATTGTGCCAATTAATTGAAAACCCCGAATTGAGAAAGCGGATGGGGGAAAATGCCAGACAAAGGGCGAGGGAAATTTATGATTGGAAAGTAGTAATTGCTGCTTACGAACAATTGTGGCGGGAATTAGCAGAAATTCGCCTCGCGGCACCGGAGTCAGCACCTTTAAAAGCCGGGAAGCCGCCTTATCCCCTAGGCGACGATCCGTTTCGGGTATTGGGTAATTATGCGACTAGAAGTTTAAGCAATGAGATGATGCTGAGTCTGGGTGCGATCGCCACACCAGAACTTTTAAAGCAGGTACAGACAATTAGGTTTACCAGTTTTGGTGAAGATAGGAGAATATCTGTTAACATTCAGATGGAGATATTGGATACAATTAAGCACGAAGGTGCGATCAGCGTGGGGGAAGTTATCCGACGCTACGTTAAAAACGAGCAAGAATTAGCATACCTATATCGGACGATGCTCTATCTGGTGAAATTTGGTATCTTAGTTATTAGTCATTAATCAATGTAGGGTGCACACTGGACACAGACAAACCCAATAATAAGCGCGCTAAAAACTACTTGTCGCGTAATTTATAAATAATATTGAACGCGAACTCAAGAATATTTTTTCCTTCTTCATCCCTCTTCCTAAAAAAATCTATGCTGAGAAAATCTGCACTCTTAGAGATAATTGCTGGTAAGAATCGTGGTTTGCTGGCGACTCCCAGCGACAAACAAGCGATTTTAAGTGCGATCGCCCAATTGGAAGATTACAACCCCACACCACGCCCTGTCGAAGCCGCAGAGCTTTTAAATGGTGATTGGCGGTTATTGTACACAACCAGCGGCGAACTGCTGAATCTTGACAGTTTTCCCTTGGTAAAATTGGGTCAAATTTATCAATCTATCCGCGTCAAAGAATCTAAAATTTACAATATTGGCGAACTTTACGGATTGCCTTATTTGGAAGGAATTGTCAGTGTAGCAGCGAGATTTGAGCCAACTTCGGAACGGCGAGTGCAGGTGAAGTTTGAGCGGTCTATTGTAGGTTTAAGCAGGTTGATTGGCTATGAATATCCGGGGAAGTTTATCGATGAGATTGAGTCGGGGAAAAAGTTCGCTGCTGTAGATTTCGGGCTGGATACTCGCGAACAGCAGGGATGGCTGGATATTACTTATTTGGATAAGGATTTGCGGATTGGACGGGGAAATAAAGACAGTGTTTTTGTCTTGACAAAAGAGTGATTTTGTGAGGTGTGATTAAGTGCGATCGCCCCTTAACTCATACTCAATTTATCTTTCCTTCATCCGCGTTTATCCGCGTTCATCTGCGGTTACAAATCAAAAATATATCCCTTTTGCAAACAGTTCAAGACTTCATAAATATTGTTACTTCGTCAGTTTTGTCTGTTCTTTCTTTTCCGTCGGCATTGACTTTCTGACAGCTAGCATCAACTCCGCCTCGCTACATCGATACAAATCTCGCATTCGGAATACTTGCCAAACTTCCATCTTTGGCAAGGTTCGGCTTTTTTCCCAGTTGCGAATTGAAGACTCCGCGCATTCTAGTTCCCGTGCTACGTCTAAGATTGTCAGCCCTGCACGTTCTCTCAAGGCTCTCAAATCCATAGCTGAATAAACCTTTCAATATAACAAGTGTTAATATTTAGCGCCAAGTATTGACACATGAGGTGAGTTTGGTGTTTAATCATAGTAGTAGAGGCGTTAGTCGATTTCCGGCAAGAGACTTACTAACGCCCTTTCCTGTAGTCCATAGAGGATACTAAACCATCATGCCACAAAACGGTTATCAACAGGGATTCGCTGCGAATCCTGGGGCGATCGCGTACCAAAAACGCCTTTACCCTTGGGCGATCGCCAAACTCATGCCCAGTATGCAGCGGGCGATTGTGGGGCGATTTCGCAGTCGATCGGATGCTGACGGGCACTTGCTGTGTCTGCGTCAACTGATGCCTCAAACAAAGCTTGTCGTAGTTTTTGACTTGCAACCAGACTTAGAAGTACCAATGGCGGCGCCCACAGCAATGCGATAAGCAGAAGAATCTGATCCCCCCCCTGAAAAAAGGGGGGTTATAAAAATTGACAAATTACTAACTACCAATTACCGCAGCAGATAAATATCAACCTAAGTTAGGATAATTTTATCCTTAATTTGCTTTGAAATCATGACTTCTACAACTGCAAAATTCATCGTGTCTCCAGTGGGCGAAATTCCCCAATGGCAAGTCGCGACGTGGGAAGATTATGTAGCAGCCTGCGAAGATCCATCTTTGGAGGAAGCCAGAATATTTTTTTATGAAGGATATCTTTGGATAGACATGGGTAATGAAGGGCCTCAGCACGCCAGATTTAACAACCTCTTGACGCTGGTATTTTACGCCTGGTTTGTCAGCAAAGGAGGACAAGCTTTCGATGATTTGGGCGGATGTGTAATTGAGAAGCCAAAGGTGGGAGGAGGTGCGCCCGATCGCATTTTATATGTCGGCGGAGAGTTCATCCAGTGGCAAAAAGGGGAACCGCGCCGACTTAATCTAAATAAATCGCGAATTCCCGATTTAGTGATAGAAACTTCCGATACGACTTTGGCCAGCGATTTAGATGAAAAAAAGCGGTTGTATGCTGCTTTGGGAATTCCTGAGTATTGGGTAGTAGATATTAAGGGCGAGAGAGTTTTGGCATTTCGCTTGCAGGAAAATGGGAAATATCACGAATGCGAAATTTCCGGTGCGCTTGAGGGATTGCCAATTGCTTTACTATCAGAGACTTTAAAACTTTTGGGTGAGGGAAATGGGACGGCTGCGATGTGGTTTGCTCAACAAATTGGGAAGTTGTAGAGAAGTTGGCGAAAAGTACGTTAGCGAAGCCCTCGAAGAGGATCGCACGCGATTCACAATAATTTTTTCAAGCTCGACTCTAGGGCTGCCACAATCTCTGAGAATGTTGATATTTGTGCTAAGCTAATCTACAAAAGATGTCACGATCGTGCAGTAACCTTTCTGTGATTTAAAGGAGCAAGTCAATGAATATTGTCTTAAAGCCGGAATACGAAGAGTTTATTCAAGCGCAAGTTCAAAGCGGAAAATATGGCAGCGCTGAAGAACTAATTGGAGAAGCGATCGCACTTTTAAGAGAACGAAAACAACGCATCGAAGAACTCCGCCAGAAAATAGCAGTGGGAACTGCACAAATTGCTAAGGGACAAGTGACAGATGGAGAACTCGTGTTTGCCAAAATTCAAGAAAAGATCGATCGAAGAGAACAGTCAGGGGCATGAACAGTTATACATTTTCAGATGAAGCCGTCCGAGACTTGAATGAGATTTGTGAGTACATTGCTGGCAATAGTTCCAGGGCAGCCAGCGAGCTTTTTGATGCAATTCGTCAAAAATGTAAACTTGTCGCCGAATTTCCCAATATGGGCAAACGCTATGAGAGGTTATCCCCCAACTTGCGCGGATTTATTGTTAGGGATTATTTAATTTTTTATTACCCGAGATCGGACGGGATTGATATTGCTCGCGTTCTGCGGGGTGATCGAGACTTGGAATTATTGTTTTTAGAGTTAGGGGAAGATTAATTAGCGTTGGATCGATCTGAACGGGCGATCGCACTTGTAAAAAAGGGCGATCGCGCTTAATGCTTCTCAATTTTTGGCACACTTTTAGCTTAAATAATAACATATAATAAAAATATATCTGCCCTGTTAATCTGCCATGAATGTACAATCTGTTTCGCGTTATGTCGCACGTCACCCTGAAATTTTGCAAAGCGAACCAATTATCGCAGGAACCAGGACTTCCGTTCGGGCGATCGTGGAATTGTGGCGTTTGGGTATTACTCCTGAAGAAATCCCCATGCACTTACCTCACCTGAAATTAGCTCAAATTTTTGACGCGCTGAGCTTTTATTTGGATAACCAAGAAGAAATAAATACTTATATTGAGCGCAATCGAATTCCTGAAGAATTGATTCATCCTGCTGTTAAATCTGCAATGAGAAAGCCGTGAAACTGTTTGCAACTATTTATACAGATGAAGATGTTTCAAGGCTTGTAGCTACTTTACTGCTGGCTAGAGGGTTCGATGTGACGACAACCAGCGAACAGGGAATGCTGAGTAAATCCGATAGCCAACAATTAGCTTACGCAGCATCTATGGAGCGATGTTTGCTCACCCATAATCGCGTAGACTTTGAGCGACTGCATCTAGATTATATGACAGAAGGAAAACAACATTCTGGGATTATTGTGATCCCTCAAAAGAACCCCTATGAGATTGCTCAACGGGTTGCCATTTTATTGAATACGCTAACGGCTGATGAAATCGCTAATCAGCTTTTATATGTATAAAGCGATCACACTTGGAAAAAAGGGCGATCGCACTCTCCTCCAAAAACGCGATCAAAATTATCGGCGTCCATCTGCATCATCAGCCTCAATCTGCGGTCAAAAGAAAGACCAGTCGCCTCCCTTACAATCATAAAAAATATAAAATATAAAATCATAAAAAAATGCTCCGACTCTCCCAAACCCAACTCAAAATCCTCGAAGAATGCCCCCGCAAATTCCAACACAGCTACCTAGAACTACTAGCCACCACCGCCTCCCCAGAACACAAAGAAAAACTCACATGGGGAAGCCACTTTCACCTATTAATGCAGCAGCGAGAACTCGGACTCCCCATTGAATTCATCATCCAACAAGACCCCGAACTGGGACGGTGTGTGGCAGCATTTATCAACACCGCACCCGAACTTTTCGCCAATTCAGAAAATAGCGATCGAATTTTCCGCCAAGCCGAACATCCCCGCACCCTAATTTTCCAAGACTACCTATTCACCGTTATCTATGACTTGCTAATAGCAGAACCAAACGCCGCTCAAATTCTCGACTGGAAAACCTATCCCCGCCCTCAAAAATCCAAATGGATAGCCGAAAGTTGGCAAACTCGCCTCTATTTATACGTCTTAGTAGAAACCAGCGACTATTCCCCCGAACAAGTTTCCATGACATACTGGTTCGTACAATTGCAAGGAGAAGAACCGCCGCAAAAACTCACATTTTATTACAACCAAACAGAACACGATCGCACAAAAGAAGATTTAACCAACCTATTGCAGCAGCTAACCGAGTGGCGACAGCGCTATACCGAAGGCGGCGAATTCTTACCCCAAGTAGAAATTAGTTCCAATCTTTGCGATTCCTGTCAATTTGCCACTCGCTGCAACCGCACAACAGACAACACAGTTTCCTCATCCAATCTTTCCGCAGAAACTCCCACAGATTGGCTACCCAATCTTGCTATTATTGAGGAAATGTCTATTTAATTCAAATCTTTTACTATGCCAACTATTAGTCGCCCGGTGGGGGCGGGTTTATAGATATTGTGGATGTGAATGAAAGATTGTTTGTGAACCAGCCCCTACAGGAATTAATGAAATAACTTATGACTGAACTACTTCAAATTTTGCCAAGTCAACTCCTATCCCAACCCCCAGATTGGCTGATCCAAGCTGTCAGGAACCATGCACCAGAACTACCCGGAAACTATGCCGCCACACTTCTCTGGTATAGAGGAATTCAAAACCCCGAACAAATACCCGGTTTTTTAAATCCCCAACTTTACCAACCAGCAAGTCCCTTTGAATTCGGACTAGAAATGAACTGGGCGATAGAAAGAATCCAGCAAGCACGAAAAAGCACCGAAAAAGTCGCAATTTGGGGAGATTTCGACGCCGACGGCATTACCTCAACCTCGGTACTTTGGGACGGACTGGGAGAATTTTTTGCTCAAAACGACCAACTAATTTATTACATTCCCAACCGATTAACCGAATCTCACGGACTCAATATCACAGGAATAGATGCCTTAGCAAAAGCGGGAATTCGCTTAATTATTACCTGCGATACAGGCAGTACAAACATCGCAGAAATCGAATATGCGACTAGCTTAAACATCGATACAATTATTACCGACCATCATACATTACCGGACGATCGCCCGCCAGCTACAGCCATTATCAATCCCCGCTACTTTCCCCCAAACCACCAACTATTTAACCTGTCAGGAGTTGGAGTAGCTTACAAATTAGTTGAAGCATTATATCACACATTACCCGATATTCCGCAGCGCCCGCTCACAGATTTATTAGAATTAGTAGCGATCGGCTTAATTGCCGATTTAGTCCAACTTACAGGAGACAGCCGCTACCTAGCACAAATCGGCATCCAACAACTGCAAAAACAAATCGCAAATCCCACCCGCCCAGGAGTTGCAAAATTGCTCGAACTGTGCAAAAGATCGGGCGATCGCCCAACCGACATTTCCTTCGGACTCGGCCCCCGAATCAACGCCGTCAGCCGCATTCAAGGTGACGCCAGCTTCTGCGTAGAACTCCTCACCAGCCGCGACAAAAAACGCTGCGAAGAACTAGCAAATTTAACCGAAATTGCCAACTCCCGGCGCAAATCTTTACAAAAAGATGTTGCCAAAGATGCCGCCCACAAATTAGCCAAACTCGACCTCTCAACTACTAGCGTCATCGTCCTCAGCGACCCGCAATGGCCCGTAGGAGTATTAGGATTAGTAGCGGGACAAATCGCCCAAGAATACGGCCGTCCCGTGGTTTTATTCTGCACAGAAGGAAGCGAACAAATTAACGAAAATTCCCCGGAAACGCAATTTACATCCTTATTAGATTCAGAATCACCAACACTTCCCCCATCCAAAATTGCCAGGGGTTCCGCCCGTTCCGCCAATCAAATCGACCTTTACCAATTAGTCAAAGACCAAGCGCATTTATTGCACAGATTTGGCGGTCATCCCTTCGCTGCTGGATTGAGTCTCCCCGTTGAAAATATTCCCCTATTTACCGATGCGGTAAATCAGCAACTGCGGCAACAATACAACACAGATAGTTTAACAGCCGCCCCCGTTCAAGCCGACCTAAAAATTACTGTCTCCGAATTAGGCAAGGACTTATTTCAAGAACTAAAATTGCTCGAACCTTGCGGTATGGGCAATCCCGCACCCAAATTGCTGATTGAAAACTGCTGGTTTGAAAATCTCTGGAATCAAAAAATCAAGGATTTGAAAGGGCAAAAAGTAGAATATATCAAAACAGAATTTATAATTAGAGATGAATCTAGCGATACGGGATTTCCAGGTATTTGGTGGGGACACAATCAAAACGAAGTTCCCCAAGGCCGCTGCGATGTTACGGTTGAACTAGATTTTAATACTTACAAATCGCGGTATGAAGTGCGCCTCGTAGCACTACGGGAACGCACGGAAGACAATCAAATCAATTCCCCGACTAAAATAGATTGGATCGTAGACTGGCGCAATACAAATAACGATGAAGAGTTGTTAGCAGCCAGCACAAACTTAGAATCTCCAATGCCGATCGACAATCTAGTTTACAATTCCGAAATGGTCGATCGCGAAAACTCGATCGTCCTCAAAGAATGCCCCGCAAGCTGGGATGAACTGCGGATCTGGTTTCGCCAAGCACAGCACACTCAGAAAAAACTCGCGATCGCCTACACATTACCCCCACTCGTACCCCCACAGCAAATCTGCCAACAGCTAATCGGCATCGCCAAATACCTCAGCCGCACCAAAAAACCCGTCACCAGACAGCAACTTCGCCAAAAACTAGGCATCAGCGACACCTCCCTGCAACTAGGGTTCAAAACCCTAACATATCTCGGTTTTAAAATCAATTATCGCGATCGAGCTTTTCACATCACCAGACAACCCGAAACCGCACAGCAGGAAGACGCACCAGATCAAATCCCCAAACCCTTATTAGATAGTCAATCCATCCACTTCTCAGTGCCAAATTCCCCCATCGCCGCCCGTTTTGCAGCGCAATTCCTAGCAGCAGTCTCCGAAGAACAATTCCGGCGGAAATATTTCTGTGAAGTACCCCTTTCCACCATTGTGTCGATCGCCCGAGAAACCGTTTTCCAAGAAGATTCTACAGCAAATCCCTTCTAACTGATATCTGCCAACATTTTCAGTAACAGGCAAGATGCCTGTTCCACTTATAAGTTGACTTTTTTGGTGGGTGAACAGGCGAAACCCCTGGTGGGGCGGGCTTCTAAGCTGTACAGAATTTAAATTGTATATGTCAATTCCCTATTCCCCATTAGCAAGAATCCTCTTCCTCTCTTCCTCTCTCCCTCTCCCCCCTCTCTCCCTGGCAGGGCCTATTCCTGACACGGATGCAACATCTCAGTTCTAAGAAATATCTTAGTTCTGAATTCATCCCGATAAAATAAGGCATAGGGCAATGGGAGTTATCCGTTGCGACTCAGGCCCAAAACTCATAACTCCTAACTCAGAGCCCAAAACCCAAAACTCCCTACCGCCAAACTCGATCGCCCATCTCCCATTTAAAACCCCTATGCTTCTCTGTCCCCGCTGCCAATTTGAAAATCCCAATCCAAACAAGTTTTGTCAACAGTGCGGAAATTCCCTAATTTACAAACCTTGCCACGAATGCGGTGCCCAAGTCGCTTTTAGCGCCAAAGAATGTCAGAATTGCGGCGTCACAACAGGTCAAGTGTGGCGGGCCATTATCTGCGGTCGATCGAATTTTCCAGCAGTCGAGGCAGACGAGTCAACCCTACCCCCAGCCGAGTTTCCGCAAAAATCAGACATCGTTCCACAAACTACATCGCCCCAGAACTCTGCTGAACCAATCACAGACAGCATTCAAACCGAAATCACCACGCCAGCCGAATCCCCAACAGCAGTCGAACCAACTTCTCCACAGCCAAGCGATGGCGAATTCAGCAGCCCAGAAATGGACCCTGTGGTAGCCGTGGGGGCGATCGCACCAGCATCCTTTCAAACAACAGAAAAAAGCTCGAATACAGCACCAGAGAGCGAAATAGCCCCATCAGAGCAGACTTTTACAACCGCACCACAGCCTCAACAAATCCAGGAAGCAACAGAGAACCCCGACAGCCCAAACATAGTTGACATCTCCCCCCAATCTCCACAATTCCCCGTCGCCAATTCAGAATATTTAATCCCTTCCCAGCCAGCCGGAGCTTATTTAGACACTCAACAGCGCTACCAACTCCTAGAAACCGTGCCGCCGAGAAAACGCTCAGACACAGTAGCAGTAACAGTATTGGACTGTCAGCCGCTAGAAATGTCACCCCTCAAAGCCATGCTAGCAGCCAACTCTGCCAGCGTCGCCAGACGAACATCCCCCTATAGCGCAGCAATCAAACGCGGAGAAAATTCAACCAATCCCGCCTTAGCAGAGCTTTGCCAAGGCATAGCCGAACCTTATCTGGCACTCCGGTGGCAATTCTCTCAAAACCTGCCAGTCATTCACGATAGCTGGTCAGACAACGAACAGGCAGTCCTGCTGCTAGAAGACTGCTCCCAATGGCAACTGCTGGTAGAACGGTGGAATCAACCCGAAACTTCCACCCAGCAAATTTTATACTGGCTGCACGAAATGACAGAACTCTGGGCTGCCCTAGAACCCTGGCGCTGTCGGCAAAGCTTGTTGGAACTGACAAATTTGCGAGTCAACCCCGACTCTTCCTTTTCCTTGGCTTCTTTGCGGCTGCAATACCTCTATCCCGAACCCGCCGGCTCAAACCTGCAACTGGTAGATTTGGGGCAATTGTGGCAGGTGATATTTAGCCAGTCAGATCATCGCACTGAGTTTGGCGCCTTGCTCGAACTCCTGCAACAAATGTACAGAGGCGAGATTAACACAATCGAAGAATTGCGATCTCGCCTAGAAACAGTTCCCCTCGAACTCCAAACCGCACCTTCACCAAGCTCAACCCCGACGCGCAGGCATTACCGCAGCCCCGACGAGTCGCCCCCCGAGGTTGGCGAGGTCTTAACCCAGCCCATGCCACTCCAGATTTACAGCTTAGAAGACGCAGGCCTGACGGATGTTGGCCGCACGCGCGACCACAACGAAGACTTCTTCAGCATCTGGACTCAGCTCAACAAACTCGAAAGCTCCTTCGGTCGCATCTTTCAAACCAAAGGGCTTTACATTCTCTGCGACGGCATGGGCGGACACGACAGCGGAGAAGTAGCCAGTCAACTAGCCGCTGAAACTCTCAGAGAATTCTTTCAAACCTGTTGGGAAAATCAACTACCTCCGGCAGACACCATCCGCGAGGGAGTCCTGCTAGCCAACAAAGCCATCTTTGAAATCAATCAAAAGGACGGACGCTCCGGCAGCGCTCGCATGGGTACAACTCTAGTCGCCGTCTTAGTTCAAGACACCCAATTCGCCGTTGCCCACGTCGGCGACAGCCGCCTCTACCGACTGAGAAAGGGACAAACCCTAGAAAAAATCACCTCAGACCATGAAGTAGGCCAGCGCGAAATTAAGCGCGGGGTTGACCCGGAAACTGCTTATGCCCGTCCCGACGCCTATCAACTAACTCAAGCCATCGGCCCGCGAGACAGTAATTTTCTCAAGCCAGAGGTGCAGTTTTTAGACTTGTGCGAAGATACCTTATTAATTTTGGCTTCGGACGGCCTGACAGATAATGATTTGTTGGAAACTCACTGGCAGAACACTCTCGAACCCCTTTTCAATCCCCAAGCTGATCTGGACCAGGGAGTTGCCCAATTGATTGAACTGGGCAACAAACGCAACGGTCACGACAATATCACGGCAATTATCATTCGGGCGCAGGTAGGCGCATTTCGATTTTAGAATTTGGATGCTGCCAGCTTTTTCAAAGGTGGTGCTTTCCCCCGTGACCCCCTGGGTTAAACCTGCTATTTTTGCAGAGAAAAAAAACAGCTTCTGCCGTTTCCGGGCAAGGCTTTACTGCTCGCTCTGTTATTAGGTATCCGATGTTAAAACAGCTTCAGTTTGATTGCTCAAAAACTGATTACAGACCCATAAGATTGCAGAAAAGCTTTGGAGTACCAACCATTTATCCGTAGCTTTAATTTTGAGACTCGGTTCAGGGAATCTACCGGAAAAAGTTGCTTGATAGTAAGTGGATTCATCATAGTTGAAAGAGCTTTCACTTACAAAAATAGTTAGTCTAATGAAAAAAATCCACTAAAATGAAGTGAGTCGGCAGGCTGGCTAATGCGAAATCCGTTTGATACTCGATCGCTCTCGGGGCAATTTGGGCCTAGGCAGGAAGTGCCCGCCCTACATAATGTGGGGGGTAAATCACAACCTGCTACAGCAAATTTACGTAAAAATTTAGCGATTCTTTACATACTTTTTGTAGTTTCAAGTTTTAAATCTAGCGACTGTGTTTTGATGAGCGATCGATCACTAAAAAAAATTACGGATAATTGTTCCCCAAAAACTATTTATAACTTAATTGTTTATGAAATCTTTAATCATAATCAGGATATTATAAAGTTTTCCTGAAACTAACGTGTGAAACTCATAAGTAATTTTTAAATTCTAATTTTTCAAAGCCCTACGCCCCAAATCTGTAAATCCCGCCAACTCTCACTGCCAAATCAGGGAGTTCAACCACCTCCATCGAAAATGCTGCTGACTCTTTTAGATCCAGAAAAACAGGCCCCCCTGCAACAGTGGAGTTTCGAGAGCGAATCCATTATTCGCATCGGCCGCTCTCCAGAAAATCAAGTTGTGATCCCCAATGCTCTAGTGTCGCGGCAGCATCTGGAATTGCAAAGAGTTAATAACGGGAAGTCCAGCCAATGGTACTTAGTCAATTCCGGGACAAATGGCACTTTGGTTAACGGTATTCTCATGTCTCAGGGTTGGATATCCGACGGTGCCCTGATCCAGTTGGCGCGGGGCGGTCCAATTCTGCATTTCCAAGTTATTACGATTGAAGTCGGCGGCAAAATTAAGGCCAACCCCATCGTCAATCTCGCCACCCCGAGGTGTAGCCACGCGGGAAACCCGCCAGGGAATTTATTCTGTATTCACTGCGGCGAACCGATTAAAGTCGATCGCACGGTGCGCCACTACCAAGTGCTAAGAACTTTGGGCCAAGGCGGTATGGGGACAACAACTTTAGCCTGGGATCGAGATAAAGCGAAAGCTCAACAACCCGGAAGTTCCCCCGCAGCTTCTCTGGTAGTCCTCAAGGAAATGAATGCTGACATGGCTCAAATAGTCAAAGCTCAAGAACTCTTTGAACGTGAAGCTAAAACTCTCAAGGCCCTCCACCATCCGGGAATTCCTCAGTTTTTTGACTTTTTTGTGGAAGGGGGCAAAAAATACTTGGTGATGGAAATGCTCCACGGCGAGGATTTAGAAAAACGCATCTACAACCGCGGCCCTGTTGCTCCCCAACAAGCAATAGAGTGGATGATCCAAACCTGTGAGGTTTTGGACTACATTCACTCTCAAAAACCCCCGATCGTCCACCGGGATATTAAACCTGCTAATTTGCTGGTGCGCCACCGCGACAATTGCATTACAGTGCTGGATTTTGGCGCCGTTAAAGAAATCGGCACTCCTCCGGGCACTCGCATCGGCGTGGAAGGCTACACCGCACCAGAACAAGACCGGGGACAGCCTCTCCCTCAGTCGGATTTATATGCTATTGGGCCTACTTTGATTTTTTTGCTGACGGCCCAAAGCCCTCAAAACTTTTACGGGAAAATAGCTGGAGGTTACGGGTTTAAGCTCGAAAATATTCCGACCATCGCCCTCAAGCTGCGAGATACCATTTTGCGAACCACGGCAGCTAAGCCTGGGGATCGCTTTCAAACTGCTCAACAATTAGCTCGAGCTTTAGCAGCTTCCCTTTAATAGAAGTCAGAAGTCAAAACTCAAAAGCCAAAAGTCAGAATTTATAAGGAAGAGGGCAAAGGGAAAAGGGAAGAGGGAAGAATTTAGCAACGGAAATTTATTAAAGAAAATTTACCCGATCGCCTCGGGATTTCTCTTCGACACCCAATTCCTCCGTCTCCTCTGTTATTCCTCGTCCCAAGCTTCTACAGCTATCAACTCGCTCACGGGGTCTTGCATAGAAAAATCAAACTCTAGCAATTGCTGTTTCCAGTACGGCCATTCGTCGCCGTAAAGCAGAGCAATTTTCCAAATGCTGTCTGTCGGTTTGATAATGTCAGACGTGACGAGAGAATGCACCTGACGCTGGAACTTAACCATCGGCTGTATAACCTGCTGGCTCATAATACCTCTTGAATTGTTTAAATCTTGTGTAATTACCACTTCCCAGCTCTCACTTTTTACCGCAGTTTCGCCAAGAACAGTCTCGCCAAGATACGTGTAGATTTTTGTCGGGAAGCTACATATTCAACTTGTATCTTAACAGAGTTCGTTTTGACAAGGGCCTATAAGCAGGACTGAAGAGTCAAGACCGACTTCAAAGAATTAATCATCTTTAAAATGTCCCGCTATATGCTGTCGATCGACAGTCGGATGTTTGCCGCCTCGATTGTTTCCACATCGTTGTTTCCACATACTGGCAGATGCAAGGGCTGCGTTCGGCTTGTTCTTGACAAGGCTGAGTTTGGGTAGGAGAAACTGCAACTACTGCGCTTTCGCTGCTACAGCGTAATTTCCGCTTTCCTGCGGGTAAACCACACCGGTTTCACCTTCGACGCTGGGTTCGCTGTGAGAGTGGGGTCTGAGCTACATAAATTGATTATAACTCTACTCACCGCAAAAGCGATCAAAAATTGTTGGATACTGTTGATCGCCACCCCTAAATGTCGATCGAACATTCAAAGGCGACAGCAGAGCGGGCGTACAAGCAAGTTCCCAACCCATCGTCCGTCCTGATTGAGTCAATCTAAAATCTAAAATCTAAAATCTAAAATTGTATGACTTGGACAAGGCGACACATTCTCACTCTGGCTGATTTTACCTCGGACGAATACGATACCGTGCTGCAAACAGCAGCCAGTTTTCGCGAGGTGCTCGGCCGCCGCACGAAGAAAGTGCCGGCCCTGCAGGGTCAAGTGGTCGCGAATTTGTTTTTTGAACCTTCTACCCGGACTCGCAATAGTTTTGAGTTGGCGGCGAAGCGGTTGTCAGCGGATACGCTGAATTTCACCCCTGGAAGTTCTTCTCTAACGAAGGGGGAGACTATTTTGGATACGGCTAAGACTTATCTGGCGATGGGAACGGATTTGATGGTAATCCGGCACGAACAAGCTGGAGTTCCCAGCACGATTGCTTCGGAAATGGATCGCTTGGGGTCAAGAGTCAGCGTTCTCAATGCTGGAGACGGCCAGCACGAACACCCATCGCAAGGTTTGCTAGACTTATTTACTATTTGTGTTCTGTTAGATAACGAAAATCCGCGGCTGGAACTTTTAGCGGGCAAAAAAATTGCTGTGGTGGGGGATATCTTACATTCGCGGGTGGCTAGGTCTAATATTTGGAGTTTAACGGCTTCTGGGGCAGAGGTTCATTTGGCCGGGCCGCCGACTTTGCTGCCGCTGTTGTTTGCTGAGTGTGGCGATGGTAGGGAAGGCAAATTATTTTTGCATTGGCAGCTTGAACCTGCTTTGGCTGATGCTGATTTTGTGATGACTTTGCGGCTACAAAAGGAACGGATGAGCGACCATTTGCTGCCAAGCTTACGAGAGTACCATTCTTTGTACGGGATTACGCGCGATCGGCTCAAACTCTGCAAGCCGGATGTGAAGGTGTTGCACCCTGGCCCAGTTAACCGTGGCGTGGAAATTAGTTCTGATTTGATGGACGATGCCCAGTTTAGCCTGATTTCTCAGCAAGTTACCAGCGGCGTAGCGGTGAGGATGGCATTACTTTATCTAATCGGCGGCGGTAAAGTTTAGGCTGTTAGTTGTTAGTAATGAATTTCGGATATTCGATTATTTTCAGGAGCGATCGCATATTTAAAATAATCGTTACCCAGTATGGCCGGGTAACGATTAAAACTCTTTCTAGAAATGTCAAGTGCTCTAGTTAAGAGTTAGGAAAGCCAGGACGCAGATACCCAGCCGCCACCTTTGACTTGTGCCCAGCCGTTTTTGTAACGACCGGTCAATTTGATGTGGTCTCCATAATGTAACTTGCCGATTACATGAGAACAGCTAGTGGGGCGGTTGCGGATATTCAGTCGGCCGCCATTGGTGACAACTTTGGCGTAGCTGTGATGGCCGTGATGGCTTTTCTTGCCGCAGCGGGAGTAGCAACTTGCGGCCTGCGCTTCACCACCGACACTCAGAACAGACAGGGCTACTGCCATACCTGCAACGCCTACCATTGCCGATTTAGGAATTTTAAATTCCAGTTGAAGTTCGGACTCTGGAGATTCATAAGCAACAAAAGAGTGGCTCAATGCTAGTGCTTCCATAGTTTCCTCGTGATTGTTGTTAACCTTTATTGGTGCAGACTCAGGTTGAAACGTCAATTAACAGCCCAAACTATTAACTTATGTTTCAGAAAAGGCACATCAGGGCGTTACTGTTTTGCTTTGGCCTAGTATCCGCCAATTTGCCTCAACCCTGCACAGGTATATCATGTCATCTAAGTAGCTTTCCGGAACAAAAAAATAAATAAAGTTTACATCTGCTGCTAAAAAGTTGGGCGACGCCGATAAGTAGGAGGGCAGAATTAAAGTTAACTGTGTCATTCAAAAGGGAACAAAGTAATCGCTTGGGGTTTGAGATTTATTGTACTGAGTTGCGAATGACACTACTTATTTTGGTGCTTATTTATTGAATTGCTACAGCAATATCGGCAGTTAATTCGCTCAAACAAGCATCCTGCTTGTCTTCAAGCACGCTCTTAATTTAGTTCGGGTCAGTGATAGTGTAGCCGATGGCACTGGTGCAGAAGTTCGGGGCGATGGCGTCGGGCCCTTGCCCGTGCTACGAGATGGGTCTCAAGATTAGCCACGCCGTTTCCCGGACAAGAATGCAAGACAAATCCATCGCGACTTGATTTGTGTCAAGATCGATCGAGTTCTCCAGCACCACTTCTTTCGCAATGAACTCCTTCGCTGCACTTTCGATCGGCACAATTCCTCAACGCCATGAATCAGACAGCTTCGCCATTACCTTAGCGCCGTTGTCTGTAGAGGAAGTATACGCTTTGGCAGATGACCCCGCGAACGGAGCCGTGGTAATAATGAGCGGTACAGTCCGCAACCAAACTGACGGTCAAGCTGTAGTTTCCCTAGAATATCAAGCCTACGAACCGATGGCAGTGCGAGTATTCCAGCAAATTGCTACTGAAATCCGCCGCCAGTGGGCTGATGTCAATCGGGTCGCTATTCACCACCGCGTCGGACACTTGCAGGTGGGCGAAATCAGCGTATTAGTGGCTGTTGGCTGTCCCCACCGGGACTCAGCCTTTGCAGCTTGCCAGTACGCCATAGATACGCTCAAACACAATGTACCGATTTGGAAAAAGGAACATTGGGCCGACGGTTCTAGCAGTTGGGTTAGTATTGGAGCGTGCGAGGTTGTCGGGCATTAGTCAAGGGATTTAAGATTTGAGATTTCAGATTTGAGATTGCAGAGGGGAACTTGTTACGATCCCCTAACGTCAAAAAGTGTGGAATGTTCGATGAGCCAATTCCACCGATGAGCGACTTTATTTCCGTGTCCTGGTCTGCGGTTGTGGCGACCGTTCAAAGAGTGCAATTGCCAGCCGAAAAACTCTCTAATTATGACTTGGTGTTGCGGTGTCAGGAAGGAAATCGACCTGAGACCACGGCCTTTTCAGAACTGTTGAAGCGGTATCAGTCCCACGTAGACAGGGTTCTCTATCACTTGGCCCCTGACTGGCAAGACCGAGCAGACTTGGCTCAGGAAGTGTGGATTCGGGTCTACCGCAATATTAACCGCTTGCAAGAGCCTGTTAAATTTCGGGGCTGGCTCAGCCGCATCGCCACTAATTTGTTTTACGATGAGTTGCGGAAGCGCAAACGGGTGCGAACTCCGCTGTCGCTCGACGTACCCCGTACTTTGGAAGATGGCGAGGTTGATTGGGAAATTCCGGCCGACAGTCCGGGGCCTGATGAAGATTTGACGACCAGAGAATTTTACGACCAGTTGCGGGTGGCGATCGCAGATTTGCCGGAAGTATTCCGCACAACAATTGTGTTGAGAGAAATAGAAGGTTTAGCCTATGAGGAAATAGCCGAAATGACCGGAGTTTCTCTGGGAACTGTCAAGTCGAGAATTGCTAGAGCTCGCCAAAGATTGCAGTTGGAATTGCAAAAATATCTCGATGGTAATTAGCAAGAGTAATTTCAGAGGCGGGTTAAGAAGATTTGGTGATGTTTGCTGTGACATCAAAACTTCTCTTTTAAAATATAAATAAGCAGTAAATCCTTCTAATAGCGAGTGCGTGATTCCCCAATTAGAGCAAGTCTGAAATTATGAATGGTAACTTTGAATCGGATAAAAATCAGAATCAGCAAGGTGTTGGGGATTCACTCGCTGAAACTCAAGTTAACAACAATTATGCCCAGGGCAATGTAACTACTATGATGCGCGATCGCTTTGAATTGCTAAGTGCTTACCTCGACGGCGAAGTGACGGCGACAGAACGTCGGCAAGTTGAGGACTGGCTGACAAATGACCCCACTACGAAGCGTTTGTACTCGCGACTGCTGATGATGCAGCAGAGTTTTCAGGCAATGCCGGTGCCTGCTGCCGAACAATCTGCACAGGAGTTGGCGACGAAGGTTTTGCAACGGGTGGAACGCAAGCCGAAACAAACTTGGATTGTGGGTGGAGGTGCGATCGCAGCTTTGTTGGTTGCGGTGGTGTCCGGTGTCGGTAGCGGCCGCCAATTGTTTGCTCCTCAGTTTGCTCGATCGCCCGTTCCTGCTGAATCAGACGGTTTGATTATGGCTTTGAACGAGCCTCTGGTGGAGATGGTTAATCCTAACGATTTGATGCTTGGGGTGAATGCACCGATCATGGATATTCCCAAAGTTGGTGTAGCAACCCCTCAAAAGTAATTGCCAAAGCCGCAGTAGGATTTCTGTACGGAAGTAGCAAAGCTCCCTAAAAAAGGGGGCTTTTTGCTGTTTTTCCCAGTTTTTCAAGGTGGATATATCCTTTGACACTTCCCCTGCTTTGAATGACAAATTGTGGGGCGATCGCATCTTAATATCGGAGTAGGTAGCTAGTGGGATTAGAGCGCGCGATTCCCTACGGGATAGCTTCGCTTCACGCAGTTGCCACGTGTTTTTTAGATATTTGCAATCGGCAACAGCAATGTCTCCTCAATTTCCTGACGCACAGCAGGAGATACATTACAACCGCTATTGAGGCAATATACCAGCAATTTATTAGCATCATAATACTTCCTTAGCAATGAATTCTGCTGTGGGCTAAATTGCCAATCGTGACCTATATTGCGATAGGAAATTATGATTTGTCTTAATTCCTTAGTCCAAACTTGTCCGTTAGCCTGCCACCATTCTCTAAATATTTCCTTGTGACCAGGGTATCGAGGTAGTTGTTTCTTAAGTTCTTGCAGTGCTTGCATCAGTTCAGGTTCAACAACAGGGACAAGAAGAATGTCGTGGGCAAGACTAAGGGCAGGATCAATAGCACCGTCGAGTATAGGCAAAATGGCAAGGTCAAGAACAAGGTCAAGGGTAAGTTCAACAGCAGGGTCAAAGGTATGTTTAACGGCAAGGTAAAGAGCTGGGTCAAGGAAACGTTCAGGGTTACGATTAAGAGCAAGCTCAAGGGATGGGAGAAGAGAAAAGTAAAAGAATCTCACTGCCGCAGGTTTGTACGGAAAATCAACAGAAAGGGATTTTTGGTTTACCCACTTTAGGAATTGCTGTAACTGCTCATCATCAGCGACCAGCTCATCAACTTGCTGTTTGATTAACAGCAACAAGTCATCAGCTTTTTGCAATATCCCAACTGCTAACAACAAAACTTCTCGCCAACGCTTCTCTGTCAGGTGGCTGACGAGTTTTGCCAAAGCTTGTGGCTCGGAATTATGAACTATTTCTGTAGCAGTCAAATACTCTTGAAATGTTAGATGAGAAAACGAATAAATCCCTCTTGCCCTCTCCACTAATAATCCATGTTGTGCCTCGATCGCCTTCAGGACAACCTCACTATCCATTTCTAACTGAACGCGGTCAGTTGTGGCATCGGACAAATTAGCTAGATAGTCGGCAATCAATTGCTGAACTGTGTTTTTTTCAAAAAAGTAATCGCCCCGATCAAAAGTAGTAGCTGCCACAAAAGCAAGTAAATGTTTCTTGCGGCACAAATTTAAATCGCGATAAATTTCATCCCGTTGAATGCCTCTAGTTTCATCCCGTTGAATGCCTCTAGTTTCATCCCATTTTCTGAGCAAAATTTCCATTCCTTCCTCATACAACTTGGCTCTGTTGGATGGAAAATCAGCTTTAGCTTGGAATACTAAACAAGTTAGATTAAGTAAAATAGGCGTTACTGCAAGTTCTCTGATTTGCTGATTTTTTTGCAGTTTCAGCTTCTCTACAAATTGAGATGCTAGAGCTTTCCCTGCCTCCATTTTCTGGGAAAATGCCGCAAACCAATTGCGAGCAAAGGCAGCGATTTGCTTGTTATTAAAATCGGCCACCTCAACACAGGTAAAGGCTTCGTCGTGAAATCGGTACTTAGAAGCGGCAATTCTACAGGTAATAATAAACTGATTGTTGTAATACTTTTGGACAAACTGACGAATCTGTCTGACGACTGCATCGCTATCTGATTCTGGCACTTCATCTAAGCCGTCCAATAAAATCAAACCTCTGCCTTGACTGAGTACGAATTCAGTTTGCGATCGCGCCTCAACTCCGCAACTGGCAAATTCGTCGCTGATATATTCTAATAAGTCAAGATTAGCGATTTCAGCAAAGGTTTTCAGAGGGATAAAAATCGGTATTTTGTTTGTTTCAAATTCAGAGCGATCGCACTGAATGGCGATGTGTTTCAAAAAAGTAGTTTTACCGGAGCCCGGTTTGCCGAGTACCATCAGTTTAGAGTGAGATTTCACCGCATCTAATCCTGGTACTCGTTTCTGGCATACTTTACCTAATCCCAAGCGGTTAAAGTTATCCGCATCTGGGTTGAACTCTCTGAGTAAATCGCTAATTTCTCCCGGCTGCCAACTGGTAATTTCCTCCAAAATGTTGACTTCAACGTAGAGGTTGCTGACCTCGACGGGCTGTGCAATATCCAACAGTTGCATTTTGCTGTAAAGCTGTTGGATTTTGCTGTGGCATTTTTGCCGTATCTCTTCCACTACCGAATCAATAGGCTGTTGGCAAAAATCTCTAACCCCCCCAACCCTCCCTTGGTAAGAGGGGGCTAAAGGAGGACGATCGACAATTTCTTCCCAATTCAACTGCAAAACCGTGCAAAAAGCCTTGAAAGCATTAGCTTTAATGGGTTCTCTTCCTCCTAAAAAGCGCCTCCAAGTTGGCAGCGACAGGCCATCGGCATAGGGCCCGGCCTCTGTCCAAGTTCGATCGGGTTCTAATTTTTGACTAGCTTCTACTAACCATTTGGGGTCTTCTATCGTCGATCCCCTTTCTCTTCTAGCTTGCCTAATTTTTACTAATCCCTCCTCAGAGGCTTTGAGGGTCGTCATTATATAATTTACTTCTTTAATTGTCAATGTCAATTTTAGATCAGTTTAGCGATCGCAAACTGAGTTTGTCAAGACCCCAGCAACAAAGAGAAAATGATCCTGACAACAACTGCACGGCATACGGGAAAAGTCAGGCATAAATCCGGCAAAATTAACCCTTCAGAATGCCATTCTGTTGTGTCTCTAAAAATCACCTATTAAATAATGAGAAAGGATAGCAACATGAGAAATAGTATAAATGAAATTCCCTCCCGCGGAATAGGCATAAAACTTATTAGCAAAATTGCCGACAAGCTAAGCTATACACGCACTTCTGACGAGCAAAACTGTTTAATAATTGTGAAAAATTTTCATCCTGGTATAATCCCAGCCCAACAGACGAATCAATATGGTTATTTGAAGCGGGTAGTTAGTTTTTTAAAAGGTTTTAATTTGGGAATTAAAAAACCACAAAATCCACACTTTTATCCGATTTATGATCAGCGCATTAAAACAATCAACTTGCAACTAAATACTGACCTCAAGAGTATTACACAAGTTTTATGGTGGGTCGAGCAGTTAGAGTATCTACCGATTCCCGAAGCAGTTCTGCAGCAGTGCAAACTTGCTACGATCGAAGGGTTTACAAATGCTGTTCGCCACGCTCACAAAAATCTGCCCATAGAAACTCCGATCAACCTTGAAATAACCGTATTTAGCGAACGCCTAGAAGTCAAAATTTGGGATATGGGAGAGCCTTTTGACCTCCAAGCTAAGTTGATTGAAGAATTGCCAGTTATTTGGAGCGAGCTGGGATTTATGCTTGACTAAAGCTGTTCTGTAATTTCCAGCTTTAAATTGACAAGAAAAAGAAACTTTTTTGTGATGACTATTGATACTACTCCCAAAATTCTCGTTGTGGATGATGACGCTTCCATCCGCACTCTAGTTCATCGCTTTTTAAATCAGAAATATCAAGTAGATTCCGCAGCAGATGGCGAGACGGCTTTAGAATTGTTTGAGAAATTAAAGCCACTGCTAGTCGTTCTAGATTGGAATTTACCAGATACTACAGGTTATCACCTCTGCCAGGAAATGCAGCGCCGTACTAATGTTTTTGTGATCATGCTAAGCAGCCGCACAGACGAAGCTGATAAACTCAAAGTTCTGTCTGCCGGTGCTGATGACTATATCTGTAAACCCTTTGGTTTGGCAGAGTTGGCAATTCGTATAGAAGTTGTGTTGAGACGGATGAGGCCTGTCACTCCATCACGTATTGTATTCGATCAATTCGCGATCGATTCAGCGCGCCGGGAAGCAACACTCAACGACAAAATTATCAAGTTAACAGCCTTGGAATTTAAGATATTGTATTTTTTGGCAAGTCATTCCGGTCAATCTTGGAGTCGCCAACAGCTAATTGAAAAAATCTGGGGGTGGAACTGCAACGACATAGGAGAAGACCAACTTGTTAGCGTACATATCGCTCAGATTCGCAAGAAAATGATTGAAGTTGATGCTACGGGGTCGCAGTTTATTAAAACTATTCGGGGTTACGGTTACAGGTTCGATCCGCCGAATCGCACGGCAATGGCAATTTAGTAAGCTCATCGGCATTAACCACCTTATTTGGTGAAAAACCTATTTTCCCACCTGCCGTCGGGCAGCCAGATGCCTCCTAGGGAACGAACGCGATCGGGTAACATGAAGTAAGCCCAAGCCGTGTCTAAAGGTTTGAGGTGTCGATCGAAGATTTCGATTTCCTGCCGCTGATATTCGTTTTGTGTCGGTTCCCGCAGCGGATGATAGTCTTCCAATCGGTCTAAATCGTCCAAAATAGCGGAATTCGCGAAACAAAGGAGAAAACCGCAGACGATGCCCTCTCCGGCCACCATCGCAGGATAGCCGATCGGCAGCGCAAAAAGTTGACCGCGGGCGATCGCGGGGCAAGCCTCCACAACTTTTCCTTCGCAGTAGCGGAGGTAGTTGGACTCCCCCGGTTTGAGTGTGCCGTATACAAAGACTTTCATCAGGTAGGGCTTAACCGCTAGTTTTTGCTAACATAGATGGCTAAGCTAATAGTTTAAGTCTCGCGGGCGATCGCGACTGCAATCTTGATAAATTTCGTTGTTTACCCTTTCTTATAATTCATGACTCTAGCAGTTAGTTTTATTGCTTTTGGACTTCGGCCTTTGTACCTGAGCTCTTTTTTGCCCTCCCTGCCCCTTGACAGCTTGTTTTCGACTCAAGGGATTATGGTGATGCTGCTGGCCGCCTATGCGGGGGCGATGTGGATGTTTCTCACCAGTGCTCCGAAGGTACACACGGTGATGGTATCGGATCTCGGACAAGCGAGGGAGTTCTATGAAGGTATGCTAAACCTGCCCGTAGCAGAAGTGCCACTGCACTACTACTACAATTACGAGCAAACTTTGGGGACAACTGGTATCGATCCGCTGTATTTGTCGCCGAATGTCGGGAGGGCAACGAGTTCTCAAACGCTGGGGAGTCCCGATGGTTTGTGGTATCAGTTGATGAAAAATACCCAACTGCACATTATTAGCGGGGCGGGTGTAGGGGAAAAAAATCGCCCGCGTCACGTTTGTTTCGATCGCGATTGTTTGGATCAGCTATTGATGAGGGTACAAACTCGCGGCATTAGTTATAAAATTCGTCGGGAAAAGCCACTGAATTTTTTGGTCAAGGATTACGACGGCCGCGTCATTGAAATGGCTGAGGTTAGTAATTAGATAAGACTCGGCGGTTGAAACCGATCGTACACAAAATTTGGTCTCCGCAAAAAAGAGGGACAAAAGAATCAAAGGGGTAAAGCCGAATTTGGTATTACATCCCAAGTTATATCATTTCCGGTTACACTCATACATGATGTTGACTGTTGACTGTTGACTGTTGACTGTTCACGGCGTCAACAGTGAACTCGAATTTACTATTCCGATGCTAACGGATTTGATATTAGAAACCCGGTTTATCTAAAAAACCGGGTTTTTTGTTTGTCAATTAATCTTAGCTTCCGCGCTAGATTTTTCAGATGCGGCAGCTTCCTTTATCTCTGAAATCGCTTTCCGGCTGAAAATTTGGAAGTAGAGAGAAACAAAAAACTCTTTGACTGGAAAAACGATAAATGTCAAAGGATTAATTGTCACGATGATATTGCGGGCATCGGCTTTAGCTTGTTTGACCACTTGCTGCGCTACCCAGTCGGGAGACAGAATGCCGATCGGGTTTAAGTTGCTTTTAAACGGCCCTAAAATCAGTTTGCGAACGATGCAGGGTGCGTCTAGCCGCCGCAGGGTGACTAAATCTCCCAGGGCGCGCTTGCTGAGTTCGTACAGGGGACTGACAGCGGGAATTACTTCTGCTTCAGAAGTGTTGATCCAGACTTCTTTGCAAGCGATCTTTTCGTTAGTGCGGACTGTTAAGAAAAAGAGTTCCATCAGTCGCCACGCGGAAAAAGTGTTAATTTCGTAGGAGTTGGCGATCGCCTCTCCTGTTCTTTCTCCGTGTACATTAATCCCGTGATTGATGACGAGAATATCGATTTTTTCTAACAATAGGGCTAAGTCTGCCTCTTGGCCAGCTTGCCAAGTTACGGTTTTTATAGGTAAACTTTCGCCGTCTAAATTCAAAGTAATTTCCTCATTTCCAGAGGTGAGGGCGATCACTTTTGCACCAGCTTTGTGCAGGTGTTTGAGAAGCGAACGACCTAAAGTTCCCGATGCACCGGTGACGGCTACAGTTTTGCCTTTGAGAGAAAGTGCTGTACCCATAAGTTTATCTATTAAGGTGAAAGTACCGCAATAGTAAGCATTTTGATTGTCGAAGTGATGCCGCCAGTGATAAGGTTTATTAACTAACCACTTGCCAGGGGGAGTTAGGAAGTCTCCCGGTTGGTGGGTGATGTCGGTTAATTCATCTGCGCCTTTGATGCCGCACCCGCGGGCGATCGCGCTCAACAAAAAGCCTAAAGTATAAATACAACCCGCTGCTGCGCCCCAGTGATATTCCGGCAGCCCAAAATAAGCTACAACCCACAGCAACAAGCCCAAAACCATCATCGCCGCACCTTCGGGCACGTCGTGACGCCAGTGTGCTTGCTTGTAAATTGTCTCGCTGACGGGGGTCAAATTTGGGCGGAAAACGCGGTGATGCCAAGTGTGCAGCTTTTGCAGGGGTGCCCAATAATGGGACACGACGTGATAAAAGTCTCGTATTATTTCTGCCCAGCATACAGAAGCTATTGCCACAGCGCCGACTATCGAGTAATTTACCATGCTCGCACCATTTTGAAATTTGAGATATTAGATATTGTCTGCTTTGAAAGATAACTCAAAATGGCTTTTATTGCTAGTCGGGAAGTTGACTCAGGCGTTTTAAAATCTGCAAAACCCGGTACAATTCATTGCCGGGATTGCGGATTACAAATTCTGGAGATAAGGCATACTGCGCTATTTCGCCTCTGACTAACTTGACAAAAGAGAAGTTAGCACCTGTGGAAATCATTCCAAAAGTAGGAGTTTCTGGATCGGGATCTGCCAGCATATATGTCAGGACTTGGGCGAGTGCTTCGTCAGTTGAAAACGAAAGTTGTTTGGATTCAATTACTGTCACCCACAAGTTTGCTTCCATAATTAGGCTATCTATTCTGCCTTCGATGATTCTGCCTTCGTCTTCCTCTTGAATTGCGATCGACTTTTCGGCTTTGACTTGAAAAGGAGACTCATACAGACCGGCAATAAACAAAATGGGGCTGATGATTGTTAGCTTGACTGCATTTTCCAATACAGGCGGGGTGTCTACCAAGTTGAAGTATATGTCTTGGACGCGATCGAGCAATTGTTTTTCTGAGTCTGTTACTTCTGGTAAGTTTTCTTGCCATTCTCGGAAAAATTCGCTGTTGCGAACTCGCTGCAAGCCGAAGTTATCAATTAGATAGCGGAGGTTTATATCTCTTGCTTGTAGTTTTTGCATTATGATTAATAAATGATTTTATGGTGATTAATAAGTTTAGCATAATTGGGATTTTTAACCGCAGATGAACGCAGATGAAATTCCGAGTAAGTTAATTTGGCCCAGATGTCTGTTCATTGGGATTTGGGAGCACAATTCGCTGTAAATTATTTTATTTTGGTGCCAATATACCCAATGATTATCTTTGCGGGCCCTAATTCTGTGCAGAAATGGAGTCGCCAAGCTCCCGGTGTCATGCGGACGTGCCAACTGAAAATGCGCTTTTTCCCGTCAAGACACTCAATATTTAGTTGCTCTTTAAACTCCTTAAGCCTTGACTCGCTCTCTGGAGATACCTTGCTAGGAAGATTATCCAAATCCAGCGCTCCGTCTGTCCAATTTTTGGATAATTCATCAAGCTCAAATAACTTTCTGACAACTTGTCGTAACATTTTCGGATCGACAAGGATTTCTATCTGTTGGCTAACGCGATCGCAAAATTCCAGGCTGGAGAATAACTCAGTTCGACGGTTCCAAAGCTCCAAACCGTCAACCACCGCTGTTTGCTGACGTTTCTTAATCCAATCAGCGTGTTCGAGAACGTGGTTTTTCTGACTAGCATGAAGAACCTCTACACTTTCTCCTATTAGCTCTCCATTCTCATCAATTTGTATCAAATCTAAGTTGATGCGACTAGCATTCCACAGGAATTCTGAATGCAGACTAATGACTAATGTTTCAAGGTAGTAAGCAACTTTAAAGCTTTCGGATTGAATACCCTGTAAACTCAACTCACAACCAGGGTCTTCAACTTTTATTTTAATCTCTATATCTGGAATATCAACGGATAAAGGCGTCTTAGTTGCCAGCGTTTTCAGAAAAGTCCGCTCTTCTCTATTCACTTCATTATCATTGCGCCAACGAGAAAGAGGATAGCTTTCAGCAAGAATCATAGCATGAAAATCTGCTTGAATGCGAATTCCCTTCAGCCCACAGCCTTTAGCTGCAACCATCGTACTAATCAATTCTGACATCCATTGTCGTGCCGTAGAAATATCAGGAGCAAGAGTTCGTGCAGACAGTTCATTAAACACCATCTCCAAATCCATCGCTTATTCTCCTTCCACCGCAGGTTCCAACAAAATCTCCAAGCTGTTGTCCCACTCATCAAAAAAACCATCCGGCCATCGATCAATTCGTCCGTTGCGATCGATTTTTGGCGATATTACCTCAGTCACAGCTTGTCCTTCTTTATTTTGACGCTGGAAGTAGTGCAACTGAACATCTTTCGGGTCAATTTTGCCCCCGTGAACCGCAAGGCGAATCCCATTTAAGACATGATCGCTGTGAGTTTCTATCACAACTTGAACGCCACCGCTAGCTGCCAAAGCTAATAATTGACCCATTTTAACTTGTCCTTTGGGATGGAGATGCGCTTCAGGATTTTCAATTAAAATGATTGTACCAGGTGTTGATGCAAGTGCCGCTACAATAATCGGTAAAGTGTAGCTAATTCCAAATCCCACATTAGTTGCACGGTAAGGATTGCTATCTCCATAGGAATATTGAAAACTCATCAAATCGACATCGGATTTGGCGTCTATTTTGAGGCGCGTACCCGGACTAATTTCTCCCATCCACGCCTCAACTTGGTCGATTAAATCCATTGATTTTGCACTAGATTGCTCTTTTTCTCTTTGAGTCTTTAATTTTACCTCTGGATGACTGAGACTGCTATTGGGAATAACTTTCCGTCCATTAATAGCCAGAAAATGAGCCGCATATTCACCTTTGATACCCAATTGACCGAGCTGTCGTACTTGGTAATCTGACATTTCATTAAATGGCCGCGGCCCGATCCGTTCGGCCTGAAGGTAATGAAAATTATTGCCAAAAAGATTCGAGTTATACACTTCCGAAGTAACTGGTTCCGAGACAATGTTCAACACATCTACCTCTTGGTCATACTTAAAACGCCATAGCCCTTCGCTGTTGTTTTCCCAAACAATGTCAAAACTAATTAAGTCCTCTTTTGCCCCCTCAAAAAGTGCGTCTCTAGCAGTACCCACATTCACGAAATCGCCATTAAGCGCCAACCCTTTTTCTGGCAGTAAACCCTGTTGGTAAGATTGGCGCAGCAGTAATAGCGATTGCATGACCGAAGATTTACCTGTGCTGTTTAAACCGGAAAACAAAGTGAGCTTTCTGAATTCCAATAACTGATTTGCAAAAGGTTTAAAGTTGAGCAAGTGCAGCGAAGTAATCATGCCAGGACCTCCTGAATTATTTTTTCAATTATCTTAAATCTGTACTCGATTTTTTCTGCGGCCTGAGAGATAGAAGTTAGAAACTCTCGATCGTCATCTACATAATTTCTAAAATTTTCAATCAATTGCTCCTTGTGCTGCTTCAATATATCAAGTTGCTCGTCGCTAAGTAAACTGAGATTAACAGACCAGACTTCAAACAATGCTTTATTAATTGGAAACTTTTTTTTCTGGTTCTGAGAGACTTTACGGAAGGCATTTATTTCAAATATTTCCCATGCTGCGACCATAGCCTTTTTGAAATTATTTTCAATTGCTCCTAATTCGGATTCGGACATATTATTAATCTTGGATAATGCTTTAGTCAAAAATAAATCTCTTGTTTCAGATTGATAATTTTTATAAGATGTAAGCATAAAGGCTACAGAACCGAGTATAAATTCCCGATCTTCCATCCGCATTTTCCGCGAATCACTAAGATTAGTAACTTGATCGAATTCATCAGATCTAGCAAGTTTAGCTAAGAACTTTGTTGCCTTACCAGGGTTAAGAGCATGGCGGATTTCTTGAGGAGACATCGGCAGTCCACCTGTATTAATCCGTTTAAAAATGTTATATTTAACTTCAGGAGGCGTACCTTTTTCAATCAAATAAACTGTCACCTGAGTCTCCTCTATTCGACGCTGGTATCTGCGTTCAATTTCATCATAAGTTTTACCTTCTAAATTGGTTAAGTATTCTAGCCCGCATAACCTAAGTGTTTTATCGCTCATAAATTGCTTGAGAGCAGATAACCGCTGTAATCCATCCACGACTAACCATTTATCTTCATTAGTTGCATCTATATAAAAAGCGGGTAATGGAATCCGAATCAGGATCGACTCAATTAGTCTGCTTTTCGCGTCATCTTTCCAGATGTTTGCATGGCGTTGAAAGTCCGGTGCTAAATCGAGAGCTTCCTCATTGATTCTTCTTAGGAGTTGCTCGATAGTTGGTTCTCTGGTGAAAATATTAATTTCATCAGGATCGTATGTCAATTTGTCTTTTTCATATGGTTCATCACCGTTATCTTCTTCTTGACTCAAATTTAAGTCATCAATTGAGTCTTGGTTGGATACTTGCTGATCTGGTTTGGGCTGACTTACCATAGGGAATACTCCTTTGTGTTAACTTTGATTACAATCCGTATTTTCCTAATAAAACTTGGATGATGAGTCGTTCCTAACCGAAAGGAAGATTTGAAAATATTATCGCACAAATCTCATCTTGTAGAGACGCTAGAAATCGCATCTCTACAACCTACAGCTTATCTACAATCGGCAAGTTTGCCGCGCCCTTTCATCCTCCGGTTCTTGCCACCCAAAAGCAAAATGACTTACCGCATTAATTTGCGGCGTCGCCGAGCGAATTGCCTGCATTTGAATTTCCAAAGACGGCCGGTTTTTGAGAGGTTTTCCCCAATCTCCAGCAATGGCAGGAATGATTTTTGCTCCCGCAGGCGCTAAACTTACTGTCCGCTGCACCTGTGGCACAATGCAGCTTACATCCCCGCAATTTCCGTAAGACATGGCGTGGAATTCTATAGCAGCCGGAAATGTGTCCCAAGGCTGCAATCTCGAATCATATCCCCCTTGATTTATGGCTTGATTTGCAGTCGGAAAAAACACTGCTCCTACAGGAATTCCCATCCTTTGAGCTGGTTGAATTGCTATTCCCAAAAAATCTAAAATTCCTTGGACTGCGTGAGCAACGCTCAGTTTCCACAGGTCTTTTTGCAGAGTACCGGTATCGGGAAGCCTCGGTGTCGGTTTTGGTGTGGGAGTTGCAGGGTTTGGCTTGTTAGTAGCGGGAGTTGTTGAGGCCGATCTTGATGCGGCATTCTGGCTTCTAGAAGCTGTAGTTGCTAATGACATCGCCTGCGGAATTCGGCCCTGCCAAAGAGGTTCTCGCTCAGTTGGATACTGTTTGACTACTGCTTGAACGTCATTAGTATTGATAAATCCCCTAGTCAAATACCGCTGAATTAAATCTCGGCCTTGCTGATTGCTAGCCCGCTGCAAAAGAACTTGCTGCGATGCTGGGCCGTAAATCCACAAGTCTTGAACTTTGGTAGCAACTGAAGCGGGCCCGACACCCCGTAGATAGCGAATGTAGTCGAATAACATTCCTTGCGGCTTGCGTTTGACTATTTGATTTACTAACAAAGTATAGTCTTGCCGTGCTTGTGGGTTGTACGGATCGATAAAGGCTTGATTGCCCGGAACTTCTCCTAAGTCATCGTTAGTTCCTGCGTCTTGAACTACTGTTAAAGTTGTCTGATTTTTACCGTTGATAGCGAGGGTTTGCTGTCTGTCGGGACGCTGAGAATAGGTATACCCAAAGTTCATGGTAAACAACCAGGCGTATACTTTTAAACCTCGCTGTTTGCCTTTGGCAATTGCCTTTTCTAACAAGTCGTATTTCTCGTAACCGCGATTTCTCAAAACCGAAGGCCAAGCGGTAGGATTGTCTGCAACTGGTAGCAGCACTTGACCGTCATAAAATGTTTCTATATAGACTTGGTTGTAGCCTTTATTCACAACTTTGTCTAATACTCGATCGAGTTCTCCGGGTCTGACATCGCAGGGATACAAACGCAGCCAAACTGCTTGGGTTTCTGGCCAAGTTTTTTGGCGGCATTCTGCTATTTCCCGCGCGTGTTTGTTCAAAACAGCAAAATATGCTTGCTGAGATTCCCGTTTTCCCGACAGCGCGGCGCGGCGCAAGTCTTCTTTTTGATTGACCTGTTCTTGGGATAATTGGCAGTAGGCTGATGTTTGGGCAAAAGCTGGTTGATTTCCGATAAACGGCCAAACAAGCTGGCTGATGAAGCTACTGGTTAAAACAGTAGTTACCGCACTTAAAAAGCGTCGCTGGTGTTGAAAATTCGCGATGCGAGTTGGTGCAATTTTCATGGGAGAATTGGATGGGGTTTTCTGGTTTAAATTGGGTGACGATCACATTTTTGCGATCGCGCTCAACAAGCAGCTACAAATTTTCTACTTTTTTCTGTTGACCTAGTTATGGCACAAGTCGATCGCACAATGCAAATTCTATCTGGCGGCTATTTAAATCTCATAAGGGCGATCGGGTAAGATAAGACTGGGCGATTAAACCGTTTTGCAGTATTTTTTCACTAAATGCTGCATAAAAAAGCGCCTGGTACAGTCGGCGCTAAAAGTAGTTGATATTTCTACTAAAAATTGTTAACACTCAAATATCAAGGATGAAAGATGAATTAGTGAAATACCCAAACTAAACGGAATACCGTTATAGTTCGGGCTTCGTGTCTCGTTTGCCGTTGCTCTGTTGGGTATCCCATTGGTGGGTATTCGTCACCCAAGACGATCCGAGTCTGACACAGCATCTCTGGGCTTTTACACCCTTTATCCCTTCCTAGGGAACCCACGCAGAAACCCTGTTTCCCAAGGCAAAAAACTATTTCGTACAACAAACATGGATTATATTTCACAACAGGGCGTACCTTGTCAACCAGCGGTCTGTTCTTTTCCCCTTTCTCTCGCAGTTGTCCGGGGCCAAGCATCTTACTGCTACTTTCGCCTGTTGTTTGCAGTCGAGTGGGTGGGTCGCAACCACTTATATTTTACACGTTTTTTGCTAGAGAAATAGGAACTTGTCGATTTTTTTCACAAGCCTTGGTTGGCTTATATCCCGACGCCCAATTGAGTACAATTACAGCGCGGGACTTACGCCAAAAGAGTTAAAATTTATCCTTGATCCTAAATTTTGAGATTAAGCTCCTCTGTTAAGAGCAGCTTCAATCTGCTGAAATTCTGACTCAAGACGCTTTTTCAATTTTTCAGGAACGGGACGGTTTGGATAGGAACTGTAATGTCCTGCCAAAGAGTTTAATGCCGTCCGCATTGTCGTGAAAGAGGCCAGCTTGGTAAGAGCGGGATCGCGACGGTATTCAGCAAAAAAATCGTTGATACTTGTGCGAGCCTTGGCTTGAGCGGCTGCTTTTTCCGGCGTGCCCTCTGGCAAAGTGAGCGCTGTTCTCAAGCTCTTCACTAATGCTAATGTGTCTTGGCCATAATCTCCACTCAGAGTGGCGGGAACATTGGTACAGCCCGCTATGCCGATGACAACAACTAATACCAGGGCTAACAGACGGGAAATGTAATGCTTCATAAGGGTTAGAAAAATGGAAGCGAAAGCTGCAATGAAAATTAACCTTTATCCTATCTCGAATTGAGCTAATAATGCCACTTTCTACAATTTTTTGGTTTCAATACCATGAAACTTAAAATTTGTCAATCCAAAATCTAAAATCTCAAATCTAAAATCGATTGATTTGTCCAGCAACGACGGAGAGAATTTGGGTTTGTCGTAGCCACTGAGCATCAAAAGCGCCTAGGTGAGTTGTAGTAATCAGAGTTTGAAATCGTTCTTGAATTGTTTCTAAAAGCTGATTTTGGCGGCTCAGATCGAGTTCTGCAAGTACGTCGTCGAGCAACAGTAAAGGCGCTTCGCCGACGACTTCTTCAATAAGCTGCAATTCGGCTAATTTTAATGCTAATACCAGAGTTCGCTGCTGACCTTGGGATGCGTATTGACGAGCTGGGGTATTGTTAATTGTAAATGTAATGTCGTCGCGGTGGGGGCCGACTAAAGTAGTTCCTTGAAACTGTTCTGCGATCGCCCTTTTTTGAATTTTCTCTAAAAATGCTTGCCGCACTCCTTCGAGATTGTCTTTAGCGATAAATTCTGAACTTACTTCAATATTAGCATCGTATTTCACGTCTAAAACTTCTGCTGAACCGCTAATTGAACGGTGCCAATTTCGAGCCAAAGGCATCAAACGCTCCAGAATTCGATCGCGCCTGCGGATGACGCGAGCGCCCGCTGTCGCCAACTGCGCGTCCCACAGAGCTAATTCTGAACTGGGAAGTGGGAATTGGGAGTTGGGGATTGGTAAGTCTTCTGTATTTTCCGGTTCGGGACTTTCTGGTGCAATAAATCGCATCTTGTCAAAACCTTCGGAAAATTCCGCTTTCCTGATTTCTTTAGAACGTTTCAACAGAGCGTTTCTCTGGCGCAAAATTTGGTTGTACTGCTGCAAAATGTGAGCGTAAATCGGTTCTAACTGGATAACTAGGCGATCGATCCAATTGCGCCTTCCTTCGGGCCCGCCGCGAACTAAGTCCAAATCCAAACAAGAAAATTGCACTACATTTAAGACGCTCAAAAAGTCTAAATGGCGACGCAGCGGTTCACCATTGAGCTTCAGTGTCCGACGCGCCCCAGAGCGAAGAGTTAAAGCTAAGTCGATCGCTCCGGTTTGACGTTCGAGTGTAGCATCAATTTGCCCGATCGGCTTTGAGTCGAGTATTAAATCGCGATCGCGCCCTACCCGGTGGCTTTTTAATGTAGAAAGCAACTCTACCGCTTCTAACAAGTTAGATTTTCCTTGAGCGTTATTTCCTACTAAAATTGTTTTGGGAGCGTCAAAGGCTACCTTTTGATCGAAGTAGTTCCGAAACTGCCGTAGGTGCAGCGTTTTCAAATACATAATATAATGACTGTTGACTGTTGACTGTTGACTGTTGACGTGGGTTATTGATAATTACCCTGCCAGAAAAATATTTATTTTTCTTTGTATTTTTAAAACATAGTTTTTTCAGTCCTCATGGCGAGGACTTTTGCTTTGAGGCAGGGGTTAAAAACCCCTGCGGGATATCTTGCGGACGTTGAGAAGAGCGCGGAATGAGAGCCATCTAAGGAATAATGAAACATCGCTCACTATCCGTCAGCCGTTACACTATTTCCTAGATTTGTAAAAGCGCAAAAACAGTTTTTCCATTTCGATCCAGACAAACATCAGAGCGCTGAAACCGAAGCAAACTAGCAACTCAAACCCCGTTAAATAATGAGTGCCGAAAAAGGATCTCAGTGGCGGAACGTAAATCAGCATCAATTGCAAAGCAGTAGTAACAATCACAGCTCCCCAAACAAAAACATTAGTCAAGGGATTTAACTCGATAGTTAGCTGAGTGTTAGACCGAATTGCGATCGCGTGACCCATTTGCGCCAAACAAAGAGTTGTAAACACCATTGTTTTCCAAGCATCTGGATCGCGGTGTCCGGGAGAGTGAGTATATCCGTAAGCCCAGGACATCATCGCGATCGTCAAAATTGCAAAAATAATCCCGATCCGAATGATGTAAGAACCCAAACCCCGCGCAAAAATACTTTCTCGCGGACTGAAAGGAGGCCTTTTCATCACGTTCGGTTCCCCCGGTTCCACAGCCAAGGCCAAAGCGGGAACGCCGTCTGTTACTAAGTTCATCCACAAAATTTGCAGCGGCGTCAGCGGCACTCCTCCCAAACCCATTAAAGGTGCGGCCGCAATTGTCAAAACTTCGCCGATGTTGCTGCCCAAAATATACTTAATAAAGCGGCGAATATTGCTATAAACCACTCGCCCTTCTTCAGCGGCGGCGACAATAGTTGCGAAGTTGTCGTCGAGAAGCACCATATCGCTAGCTTCTTTGCTGACATCGGTGCCGGTAATCCCCATGGCGATGCCGATATCGGCTTGTTTCAAGGCGGGGGCGTCGTTAACTCCGTCGCCGGTCATTGCGACAAATTTGCCCCAACTTTGCAAAGCTTGGACTATTCGCAATTTGTGTTCGGGGGAAACGCGGGCGTAAACGCTAACCTGTTCGACTTGCTGTTTGAGTTCTTCTTGGCTGAGCTTTTCTAATTCTTGACCGGTGAGAACTCGATCGCCCTCTGTTGCAATACCTAAATCGTAGGCGATGGCTTTTGCTGTCAACTGGTGGTCTCCTGTAATCATCACCACCCGAATGCCAGCATTGCGGCACTTCCTCACTGCTTCCCGCACTTCCGGGCGCGGGGCGTCCAGCATACTGACGAGTCCCAGCCAAATCATGTCTTGTTCGCTGGTTTCCTCAGAACCTTCGGGCGGTATGTTTTCCCAGAGTTTGTACGCAAACCCGAGGACTCGCAAACCGCCGCTTGCCATGTTGTTGTTTTCGACGAGGATGCGATCGCGCATTTCCTGGGTTAAAGGTTGTACTCGATCGCCGACTATAATGCCTTTGCAGCGCTCCAAAGTCAACTCTGGAGAACCTTTGGTCAGCATCAAATAATTCGGCTGCTGTCCTTCAACTGCTGGAAATCCCGAATGTCCCGATCTGCCGGGCACTTCGCAAATCACACTCATCCGTTTGCGTTCGGAAGAAAAAGGAAATTCCGCCGTCCGCTGCAGCAATTGAGACTGTTTTTCCTTATAAATGCCTGCTTTTCCCGCTACACACAGCAGAGCTCCTTCTGTGGGGTCGCCTAAAATCTGCCATTCTTGCTGTTCTTGTTGCAATACTGCGTCGTTGCAAACTGCACAGGCAATTAATAAAGATTCGAGTTCTGGATATTCCTCTAAATTATTAATTTTGGCCGATGTCAGGCGATCGGTAAAATCTCCGATAGGGGCATAGCCAGATCCTGCGACGGCGACAGTACAGTCGCCCGTAGACACTAGCTGAACTACCATTTTATTTTGAGTCAGAGTACCTGTTTTGTCAGAACAAATGGTTGTTACCGAGCCCAAAGTTTCTACCGCAGGCAGTTTGCGAATCAGGGCGTTTCGTTTCACCATCCGCCTAGTTCCGAGTGCCAGAGTAACTGTCACGACTGCTGCGAGCCCTTCGGGAACCACAGCCACAGCCATGCTTAGAGAAACTTCTAACAACTCTTCCCACCTGCTGGTATCCAACCCGATGCTGCCGTTTTGGAAGGTAATCATGCCGCCGATGACGACAATTGCGACTAAGGCTAGGGCACCGGAGACAAGAACATTTCCCAACTGGCCCATCCGCTGTTGCAGGGGAGTCGGTTCGCTTTCTACTGACTGAAGCATGGCGGCAATTTTGCCGAGTTCAGTTTGCATTGCGGTGTTGGTGACGATCGCCTTTGCTCGTCCCTGAACAACTTCTGTGCCCTGAAAAATTAGGTTGAGTCGATCGCCCAAGGAAGCATCTTCTGGAAGTTCTAGCTCTGCTTGCTTGGTAACTGCTAGAGCTTCTCCCGTCAAAGCAGATTCTCTGACTTGCAGATTTGATGTTTCGATCAAGCGTGCGTCTGCTGCTATTTTTACCCCTGCCTCCAACAGCATCACGTCTCCAGGTACGAGTTCCTTGGCTGCTATTTCTGAAGTTTTGCCGTCCCGCAGGACTCTGACTAGGGGAGAAGCGAGGTTTTTGAGGGCTGCGAGGGCTTTTTCAGCACTTTGCTCTTGGAAATAGCCGAGAATGCCGTTGAGTATGACGATCGCAAAAATGGCGATCGCATCTTTGGGAAAAGTATTTGACCTGATGTCCAAAAAAGCCGAAATCACGGCCACACCCATCAGCATCAACAACATGATGTTGGTGAACTGATCGACAAAAATCGACCACGGACTGCGGCCTCCTGTTTCTTCGAGTTCGTTGGGGCCGTATTGCTGTAAGCGTTCTGACACCTGTTGGCTGCTCAAGCCAGCGTCTTTGTTGCTGCTTAGCTGCTTGAGAGTTTGGTCAATTGCTACGGTGTGCCAAGAAGAGGGAGAAGTTGAAGACATAAATTACGATCGATCATGGGGCATAGAGGTGGTTGCGGCCGGACAGCTACAGCCGATCCATCTGGCTGATTACAGTAAGAGAGTTTTAAGTTTTGAGTTCTGAATAAAAAACTGTTTAACTTAGGACTGGTTTGGGGCCGTTCGATGCCGGGGAAGCAGAAAGCTTTTAACTTCACAGCGTCTGGCGGCTCGATCGCGCCGTTTGTAGACCTACCGCTGATAGCACTTATCCACCTTACCAAAAATAATGGGTTTAAAGCCCCGTCCTTCTAGGACAAAAGCCCAAGCAGTGATTCTTGGAATTCCCGCGCGTTCACGCCGGGGAGGATGTCAATACTAAAAATTAGCAATTCTTTCGGCTATTACACACAAAAGAAGCTGAAAGCAAAAGTGACTTTAGTCCGGGGGTGCAAGCGTGCGCCGCAGGTTAAAACCTACCTTAAAAAAAACGTCATAAAACGCTCGTATCCGAACTCATCTATTCCCGTTGTTAAAAGAAAAATGGCGCTGCGGTAACAGGTGTCGATCGCCTCTGTTGGTTTTCTCACCCTCCACAATGCTCAGCTTGCCACACGCTTGCGTGGGACTAGCCTGTGGGAAGCAGAACATAGATACAGATATATAGATGAAGAAAGTTTTTTTGCAACCGCTGCAGGACAAACAGTAGATGCTTGGTCTGGGGTCAAGTCCAGTGACTCCCCAGACCAAGAATCCCCGCGTTATGAAAGACCGGGCTCGATATTTCAACTTCCAACGGCTGAGTTTTGTCGCTAAATGCTGATGATTGCCGGCAAAAGCTGAGGCTGTGGCGAGGGGGTTCACAATCTTGGGGATTTTGCCCACACCCAATTCTGCTGCCCTCCTGATATTGGGCAGAATTTTTGGTTTTTTCCCTATTCCCCCAGCCTTCTTTTACGAAAACTTTAATTTACTTAACACTTTTTAACAATTCCGTTTTTCCAGAGAAAGCCAACAAAGGCGATCGGCCCACTAAATGGTTCGGATCGATTCAACCGTAACTGCAGGGGCGAGCGAAGCAAACTCTGCGTTTTATTTTGCAACCGCGCATCTATCGGAGGAAGGAGATTAGCCCGTACTTCCCCGCCCATCCATTTACCTTCTTAGAGAGATAACTTTCTGTAATAATTTGTAATAAACAAAGACGGGCGAGCGTTGTATAAAGATTATCAGAGGGTTGAAACGACAGGCCAAAGTTAACAAAAACACTGATTGACAAGGTTTGTCGCATCTCATAAAAGATGTAAAAAATTCTAAGGTTTCTTAAACGTCCGTTACGATGTAACAATAGTGCAGGTAGCGGAAAGGGAGAACTCGATCGGACCAGCAGATTAGCTGGCATCAAATTTCAACCCTTGCAGGCACTCGTAGCCTGAACAAATTTAACTTAACGGTTTTATACCGCAACCAAACTCAATTAACTCAAGTAGGAGAGTTCTTTCATGTTTGACGCATTTACAAAAGTGGTTTCCCAATCTGACGCTCGGGGCGAATTTCTAGCTCCGGGTCAACTCGATGCTCTCAGCAGCATGGTTTCCGACGCCAACAAGCGGATTGACGCAGTAAACCGCATCACCGGCAACGCATCCAGCATCGTAGCCAATGCAGCTCGCACCCTGTTTGCCGAACAGCCTCAACTGATCGCTCCTGGTGGTAATGCATACACCAACCGCCGCATGGCAGCTTGCTTGCGCGATATGGAAATCATCTTGCGCTACGTCACCTATGCAACATTTGCAGGCGACGCCAGCGTTTTGGACGACCGCTGCTTGAACGGTCTGCGTGAAACATACCAAGCTCTGGGAGTTCCCGGTGGCTCAGTTGCAGCCGGTGTGCAAAAAATGAAGGAAGCAGCAATCGCGATCGCTAACGACCCCAACGGCGTTACCCGTGGTGATTGCAGCTCGCTGATGTCTGAAATCGGCAGCTACTTCGACCGCGCAGCTAGTGCAGTCGGCTAAAAATAGCCAAGCGAACCTTTCTTGTAAAGAAGCGAGCATCGCATTTTTGCAAACAATCATTTTTGTACAAAAACAACACAACATTAGGGAGACACCAGAACAATGAAAACCCCTTTGACTGAAGCAGTAACCGCAGCCGATTCTCAAGGCCGTTTCCTGAGCAGCACTGAACTGCAAGTCGCCTTCGGCCGTTTCCGCCAAGCAGCAGCAGGTTTGGAAGCAGCCAAAGCGTTGACCGCCAACTCTCAGCGCTTGATCGACGGTGCAGCTCAAGCTGTGTACAACAAATTCCCGTACACGCAACAAATGCAAGGCCCGAACTACGCTTCTACCCCAACAGGTAAAGCCAAGTGTTCTCGCGACATCGGCTACTACCTGCGGATGGTAACCTACTGCTTAGTTGCAGGCGGCACCGGTCCGATGGACGAGTACCTGATTGCAGGTGTTGACGAAATCAACCGGACATTTGAATTGTCTCCTAGCTGGTACGTTGAAGCTCTCAAGTACATCAAAGGCAACCACGGTCTCAGTGGCGACGCTGCAACTGAAGCGAATTCCTACATCGACTACGCAATCAACGCTCTGAGCTAGATTTGCGTGATGCCCGGGATTGTAAGCTGCTGTTAGCTTAAGTGTTAGCGGTTGTTTACAATTCCGGGCATCTGCGATCCAAGCCTAGTTTTGCAAATACTTTTTTAAGCAGTTTTCAATTTTTAAAGCAAAAAAGGAAGAAGCAAAGATGGCAGGATTAGGTGCAGCAGAACGGTTAGGAATAAAAGCATTTGAAGAAGCGGGACGGGTAGAACTGCGCCCGCACTGGACGCAAGAGGATGCGAAAGCAGTAATTCGCGCTGCTTACAGCCAAGTTTTCGGCAACGAGTATTTAATGTCGAGCGAACGACTTACCAGTGCTGAATCTCTGCTGCTGCAAGGGCAGATTTCAGTGAAAGATTTTGTGCGGTCAATTGCACATTCCGAAACCTATCGGAAAAAGTTTTTTTATCCGAACTCGCAAACGCGGTTAATTGAGCTTAATTATAAGCATTTGTTGGGCCGCGCTCCTTACGACGAGTCGGAAATTGCTTTCCACGTTGATTTGTACAATGCCGAAGGCTACGAAGCTGAAATCAATTCTTACATTGACTCAGTTGAGTATCAAGAAAATTTTGGCGAAAGTGTAGTGCCTTACTATCGCGGTTTCGCGACTCAAAGAGGTCAAAAAACCGTCGGTTTTAACCGGATGTTTCAACTGTACCGGGGTTTTGCTTCTAGCGATCGATCGCAAAACCAAACCAAAGCCCGGCTGACTTGGGAAGTAGCGAGAAATATGGCTTCGCCGATATACACGGCCTCCACCGGAAAAGCCCTTGGTGGAACTTCCGGCGGTTCTCGCGACCAACTCTACCGAGTCACCGCAATGCAAGGTTCGGCTAAGTTTTCCCCTCAAGTGCGGCGGACTACTACGGAATATCTCGTGCCTTACGAGCAACTTTCGAGCCGCTTGCAGCAAATCAACAAACGTGGCGGCAAAGTGGTAAGTATTACCACAGCTTAAAGTTTGTAAAGACGTTTTTTGAAACGTCTTTAGCAAATTAGGACTAAGGCTAAAAAATTCTTCAATTTTATGTGGATATGTAAGGTGTACAGTGTACACCCTACTTTGAGGCATATTATCCTTAGTCCTAAAAATTTCAAGTGCAACCAAGCATTAAACTTTTGTCATTAATAATTTAGGAGAAAATCTGGTGGCGATTACAACAGCAGCGTCCAGACTAGGAACATCCGCATTGAGCGATGCGCCGAAGGTAGAATTGCGCCCGAACTACACCAAAGACGACGTTGAAACTGTGATTCGTGCGGTTTACCGTCAGGTGCTGGGCAACGACTATTTAATGAAATCCGAGCGACTTACAAGTTCCGAGTCTTTGCTGCGAGACGGCAGTTTGAGTGTACGAGAATTTGTACGCGCTGTAGCTAAGTCAGAACTGTACAAAACCAAGTTTTTCTACAACAGCTTCCAAACTCGGACGATCGAACTAAACTACAAACACTTGCTCGGTCGCGCTACCTACGACGAATCTGAAGTAGTCGAACACTTAGATTTGTACCAAACAAAAGGCTACGACGCTGATATTGATTCTTACATCGATTCAGTAGAGTATCAAGAAAACTTTGGCGAAAGTATCGTGCCTTACTACCGCGGCTTTAACACCCAGCGTGGTCAAAAAACCGTCGGTTTTACCCGGATGTTCCGGTTGTATCGTGGCTATGCAAACAGCGATACATCTCAACTAGAAGGCAATAGCTCTCGCTTAGCTGTCGAACTCGGCACTAACACCGCTACGGCTGTAGTTGGGCCTTCTGGCGGTAACGAAGGTTGGGCATATCGGCCTTCTGCCAGAAACGTAACTCCGGCCAGCACTTTCGGCGGTGCGGCAGCTTACGGCAAAGAAGGGCGGCTGGTGCGCGTGGAAGTTTCGGGCATTCGCACGGGTGGCTATCCCAGCGTGCGCCGCAGCAGCAAGGCTTTCATCGTACCTGTTGAGGAGTTGTCCTCGCAAATGCAGAAATTTCAACGCATGGGCGCGAAAATCGCCAGCATTACTCCAATTTAGTCAGTTGGCAGTTGGCAGTTGGCAGTTGGCAGTTGGCAGTTGGTAGCTTTTAATCAACAGTCAACAGTCAACAGTCAACAGTCAACAGTCAGAATTACCAATTACCAAGAAGCTTATGTTGGGTCAAATTGTAGCTGGAAAAAGTGGCAATACAGCTTCGTCTGGTCGCTGCTTTCGGTATGAAGTTGTGGGCTTGCGCCAAAGCGATGAAACAAATAATGTGGATTATTCGATTCGATCGAGCGCCAGTACATTTATCAACGTGCCTTACAATCGGATGAATCAAGAAATGCAGCGGATTACTCGCATGGGCGGGAAAATTGTCAGCATTCATCCTTTAAACGCGGGTACAGAATCATCCCATGAGTCATCCCATGAATCATCTGGTGATCACCAATAGTTTGGTTGCAGGGGCGATTTTCATCGCTCCTACAAAAGCTAGAAGGGGCGATGAAAATCGCTGCTAGACAAATAAAGTCCACTCCCAGCGGACTAAAAGTTAATTTAACCCGCCCAGGCGGGTTTTGTCTGTTTAGTAGCGATTTGAATCGGCGAGTTTCCCTAACCCTTGCAGGTTGTGTCTGGGTAGCAGCGATTTCAATAGCCGAATAACTAATAACTAATAACTAATAACTAATGACTATGGATTATTACGAATCTGACTCACCGCCGGCGGGTGTAGCTGAGGGCGAGTCTTTAACTGTTGAACAGGCGATCGCGAATTTGCACTCCCAAGATTACAGTCTCCGGTATTATGCTGCTTGGTGGGTGGGCAGATTTCGCGTCAAGGAACCGGCAGCTATTGCAGCTTTAATTGCCGCATTGGAAGAAGAGTCAGAACAAACAAAAATTGGCGACTATTCCCTATTACGAAATGCGGCGCGGGCTCTGGGTAAATTGGGCGACAAACAAGCCTTACCGGCCCTGATTCGCTGTTTGGAATGCGCCGATTATTACGTGCGGGAAGCGGCGGCTCAAGCTCTAGAAATGCTGGGCTATCGCGATTCTATTGAGCCGCTAATGAACCTATTGGATGGGGGCCTAGTTGTTGCTGTGCGAGTACCAGGAAAATCGCACCTCGTGCAACCTTACGACTCGGTAATTGAAGCTTTGGGAACGCTGCAAGCGACAGAAGCTATACCGCTAATTTCACCTTTTTTAGAACATTCTGTGGAGCGGGTGCAGTACGCTGCGGCGCGGGCGATGTATCAGTTAACTGGTGAGCGGGTTTACGGAGAGCGGTTGGTAAGTGCTTTGAATGGGGATAATTTGCAGTTGAGGCGATCGGCTTTGATGGACTTGGGGGCGATCGGCTATTTGCCGGGAGCGCAAGCTATTTCTGAGACTTTAGCAGAAAATAGCATAAAATTGATTGCGCTCAAAGGAGTTTTGGAGCATCACCTCAATCAACAAGAATCTCTATCTTTGTCAGATGAAGCTATCCAAGTTATGAACTTAATGGATAGCCTTTTGTAAATAGCGCAGGTAACTATTAACTTAATGATTAATACCCAATCCAAGCGCTGTTTGCTTCGTTGCTGCGAGGGATGCCTCTATTAGCTGTTCGCCAAATTTCTTCACTTGCTCAACTAAAATCTCTCCAGCACTTTCGGGAGAACCAGCATTAAAAGGTGGTGCGGGATTATACTCTAGAAGTAACTGAATCATTTGGGCAGTTTCTTCGCCGCAGAGTGTGCCAACAACTACCAATCCAAAATCGATACCAGCAGTTACGCCACCGCCTGTGATGCGATTTTGATCGACAACCACTCTTTGAGTCCCAACTTCAACGCCCAGCATTGCTAACTGGTCGCGAAATGCCCAATGGCAAGCAGCGCGGTATCCTTGAAGGAGTCCAGCAGCAGCTAAAATCAAAGAACCCGTACAAACCGAGGTGATATATTTTGCTGTTTTTCCCTGTTGGCGCAGAAATTCCAGTACCTCTGCATCCTGCATCATTTCTACCTGCCCCATCGCGCCACCGGGAACGCACAAAACATCTAAAGACGGACAGTCATTGAAGGTGGCGGTAGGTAAAATCTTCATCCCCTCGCTACTCGTCACTGGTTCGAGAGTCTTCCACAACAGCAGAACACGAGTATCAGGCATCATGGAAAATACCTGGTAAGGGCCAGTCATATCGAGTTGAGTCATGCCAGGAAAAATCACCAGACCAATGTAATATTTTGCTTGAGTTGTCATTTTTCAAATTATTGGAACCTTTGCTAGAGATTATGGTAGGAAGTAATCTCAAAATTGCATAGTCCCCAAGTGAGTACACTTTGAACCCATCAATGACTAATTCTCTTTATGCCCTATTTGACGCGATCGCCTCTGCTCGCGACGAGCGCGAACTTCGACTGCGGTTTATGGATGGAGTGGGCGAGCATTTTGGAGTACAGCGCTGGGGAATCTATTTCTTTGGCGAACACTCCGGCATTGCCGAGATTGATGTTCGGGGCGTACCCAATGTTAGTGCTTTTGTAGAGCGCTACGAAAAAGTTGGTCGAGCCGTCGATCCGGTGTTGCGCTACGTGCTTGACTGCCATGCTCCCGCTCACGAAGAAATGGTGCTACCTCTGGGAGGTTGGAAGCAGTGCGAACTTTATCAGCGCTGTTGCGCCTACTACGATCACGAACACATAATAACTGGGCCAATTGTAGGCGACGGCCGTCTTATTGGTACAGTTAATTTAGCCCGCGTCGGTGATACACCTGCATTTGGTGCTGGGGAAGTTGCTCGCTTGAGCGCGCTATGTCTTCACCTGTCAGCCCGTCTGGCAAAGTTACAGGTGCCGGAGGCAAGATTCATTTCGCCGTTAGCGAGTCGTTTGACACCGCGAGAGGTACAAATTGCTGAACTGGTAGCACAAGGACTAACGAATGCTGAGATTGGTGCAGCGCTGTGGGTTACGCAAAATTCTGTCAAGCAAGCTCTCAAACGGATGTTCCGCAAGCTGAATGTTTGTTCTCGCACCGAGATGATAGTGCAACTTCAAGGGATTTTAGGTTCATAGGAAATATTGTTAAAATTAGCAATCTAAAATCTCAAATCGTTTGTAAACCTGTTGTAAATACTATAAATAAATGGCATTAGAATTAATTCAGGCTGTCGAACAAGCAGATTCTTCCGAGGGCTTGTTAAACGCAGTCAAAGCACTGGCGGCGACTCCCTCAACACAAGCAATTCCTACCTTAATTACAGTGCTCGGTTACAACAACCCAGGCGCCGCTGTTGCCGCCGTTGACGGGCTGATTCAACTGGGAGAAGCTGCAGTGCTGCCACTTCTAGAACAGCTTGACGGCTACAATTACGGGGCGAGAGCTTGGGCTGTTCGGGCTTTGGCGGGAATTGGCGACCCCAGGGGTTTGGAGATTTTGCTCGATGCAGCGGCGAATGACTTTGCTTTGAGTGTGCGACGGGCGGCGGTTAGGGGTTTGGGGACGATTTGCTGGGAATTGATGCCGGCAGAACAAATTGCAGATGCTCAACTTCGCGCTGTGAAAACGCTACTGCAAGCGTCCCGAGATCCAGAATGGGTGGTGCGCTACGCAGCAGCGGGGGGTTTGCAAGCTTTGGCGGGTGCTGCGACTGTTAAACCGGATTGGTTAGCGGAAGTTTCGGCCAGACTTGAGGAAATCACCCAAAGCGATGAAACTACTTCAGTTAAGGCTCGGGCTTTGCTTGCTAAGAAAATATTGTCACTTGGCTAGGGTTTGGGCGATCGTCTCTTCCAAGTCCCCTTGAGTGAGAGTCGTTAATATAAAGACTTCTTGTACGGTTTTGCCCTGTCTGGCGATGATTTTAAATCCCCCGCGGATGGGTACTGACACTCTTAATGTCATGCGGGGGATGTGTCCTTTAACTTTGTTGATGACCCCAGGCGTGACTGTTTGAATGCCGATTTTTAGGGTGAGGCGCTCTAAAATTGGTATCAAACCGGGAAGGTGGGTAGAGTGATTCCAAACTAGGCGGCCTTTGGGTTGTGCGTTCATAAATTTTTAACCAAATTCAACATACCCAGTCTAAGCCACCCCTGGGGGGAACCAATTTGAAATTCCCTCAACTTATGTATCAATAACGTTACTGTGCGTGTCATTGCCAGCAAACCGAGGCAATCTCAAACGGAGATTTTTGATTGCTGGCGCGCAAGCTGAGATTTGAGGACACAGAATTGTCCTGTACTTTTTGATGTTGTGGGTTGCTAACTGTCGGTTTTTCTAGTTGAGTTTTGATCGCCGTGAGCATTTCTGCGACGCTGCAAGGTTTCTTGAGATAGCCGTCTGCTTTGAGTTCCAGGGCTTTTTCCATTTCGGAGGCTGTCATAAAAATAAACGGAATGCTGGCGGTTGCAGGGTGCGATCGCACGGCTGCGAATACTTCAAAACCGTTTAGTTCCGGCATCATGACATCAGACAAAATTAAATCGGGAATTTGGGCAGCTAACTGGATACCAACTTTTCCATTTTCAGCCCCGACAGCTTCAAAACCGCGCGATGCCAGAAGTTCTAATACGGTTTCTCGAATTAAGTTATTGTCTTCAATTACTAATATTTTTTTCATGTGTTTAAGCTGGCTCTTTACTTTGTTTGTATGGCTCTGTTATAATTGTTACAGGTAAGTTTTAAAGAATTCAATAGGGTTATTGCAAAAAACCGCTTTTGACTGGCAACTTTTTACGGCTTTGTGTATGCTCACAGTTACACACAAAACTTGAGTTATCAGCAGCTTTACCTTTTGTACTAGCGCTAGAAGTCGCTCCGGTGTACCTAGGATTGTGAAGGTCTAAAATCAGCGATTCAATAGTTTATTTAATAAAGCTTCCAGCCGCCTGACTCAAAAAGTTTCTATTTAAGTGGCGTTCGCAGCTACGTGTAATTAATAAATCTGCCACTTTGCTGAGCACGAAACTAAAAACTGTGAAGTTCACAAATTTCGGGCAATCGGGTAAAATATAACTTGGTGTATCGCTATTAAGTGAGGAAAAAGATATGTCAGAATTTCTAGACTTTCTCAGACATCAGTTTGCCTACGTTGCCATTGGCGAATTTAAACCTGGAAAATTTAAAGAAGCCGAAGAACTTTTTGAAAAAGCCGTTGCAACTTATGCTACAGGTTTTAAGGGAGCGTATTTGCTGCAATTGCCCAATACAGACAAAGGTATTGCCATCATTTTTTGGGAAAGCGTAGAAGAGATGGCCGCCAATCAAAGCGAAGCCTATCAGGAAATATTAAAGCAGATGACGCCTTTGTTTGCGAAACTTCCCGACACTGATGTTTATGAAATCGTCAGTGAAATTCAGCCCAAAAGCGAATGATTAAAAATCCTGCAACCGGCGAGTCATTCCCATACCCATCGGCGTCTTTCGCCCCACTCCGCTGTAAAGTGCAAAATCTGCTAAAGTGTTAATTTGCTTGATAGTAGCAGGAGCTATATCTCCCATAATTCGGTAACTAATATCGCCGACGCAGCCAATAAATTTACTGCGAGAATCCGTACTAACTTCTGTTCTGATATCGAAGAAACTGGGGAAAATAGCTTCTGTGAAAGTAGGTTCGATCGCAATCGTGCTGTACTTGTTCCAGCGATTCGCTAAACTGCCGAAAATACTTTCACGAGTGGGCATAGCACTATCGTATACACCTTGCCGAAAATTAGTAGGAGTGCAAAAACTAAAAGCTATTTGGCGCTCAGTTTCCGAAGCTCTATCGAACAATTCGGCGTAAGTACAAAAGTTTACCCACGGCTGGTTGGATTGGGGTTGGCTCAAAATATTAGTAATGTATATATTTGTCGGGCCGAGATGCCAGGGGCGATCGAAATTGAGTTGCTGCCAAAGTTGAGTTAGGCGATCGAACAAACCGTCATCCAGCAGAGAAATCCGCCACCAAATCGGCATATTTTCCTGAATTGCTTGCTTGTGTTCCCACTGTACAGCCGGAGATATTGTGCGGGAAGCCGGAGGCAAAACTCTCTTTTGTGGCTGGGGAGTGCTGCTTTTGTAAGCCTCTTTTCTGCTTACTTGAAAAGGGCTTAAAGTGAAAGCTTTTTCATGAGATTGGTCGTGCAGGTACGCGCTCAAATCGCTGTCTACAGCACTCACAAGGTTCAAAAACAAAGCGTGGAGATGCCGCCCAGTTAAAAACTGGGAGGGAATTGGTGCAACTGGCCGGAGGTTTAAAACAAGGCTGTGGGGCATTTTTAAATTTATATACTGTGTCTGTATATATGTTCAGCTAGTATTAATACTACAGCTAAGTTGCAACTTAGATTAAGGAATCTAAATCGCGTAAGGTGCACAATGTGCACCCTACTTTTACGACGATTTGTGGGTCGTGTACACCTACGTTTAGGTTGTGATATTGACGCACCTCTCTGCACTGTGAATTTTTAGGCGATCGAGATTTCAGGCGACAAATAAACGTCTTGGATGGCGTGGAACAATTTTACGCCTTCTTCAAAGGGGCGCTGAAAAGTTTTGCGGCCGGAAATTAAGCCACATCCCCCAGCGCGCTTGTTGATTACCGCCGTGCGAATTGCTTCTGCAAAATCGCTTTTCCCGGAAGCACCGCCGGAGTTAATTAAACCCATCCTTCCCGCATAACAGTTGAGCACTTGATAGCGAGTTAGATCGATCGGGTGATCCGTTGTCAAATCCGAATAAACCCGCTTGTCGGTTTTGCCGTAACTGTGACCGCTAGCTTTAGCAACAGCTTCGTAACCGTTATTGCATTCGGGCAATTTTTGCTTGATAATGTCAGCTTGAATTGTCACCCCCAAGTGATTTGCTTGCCCGGTTAAATCGGCTGCAACGTGATAATCTTTGTCTTGTTTAAAAATATCGTTGCGGAGGTAGCACCACAAAATTGTCGCCATTCCGTATTCGTGAGCGTGGGCAAAAGCCTGACTGACTTCTTGGATTTGTCGCGTCGATTCCGGGGAACCAAAATAAATTGTTGCTCCCACTGCAACTGCTCCCAAATTCCAAGCTTGCTCGACGGTTGCAAACATTATTTGGTCGAATTGATTGGGATAAGTTAGCAACTCGTTGTGATTGAGCTTGACAATAAAAGGGATTTTATGCGCGTATTTGCGAGATACGCTTCCCAAAACTCCCAGCGTTGTCGCGACAGCATTGCAGCCAGCCGAAATTGCTAATTTAATGATGTTTTCGCTGTCAAAGTAGATGGGATTTGGTGCAAAAGAAGCGGCCGCCGAGTGTTCGATTCCTTGGTCTACTGGCAGGATGGATAAATAGCCAGTATTTGCCAAGCGTCCGCTAGAATAAAGTTGCTGAAGCGATCGCAAAACTTGAGGAGATCGATCAGTTTGAGCAAAAATGCGATCGACCCAATCCGGGCCAGGCAGGTGCAACAAATCTTTAGGAACTTTTGCTTGATGGGTGAGCAAGTCTTCGGCTTCGTCGCCAAGCCAAGACTCGATGGAATTGGGAACTGATAGTGTAGCTGTCATACAGATTTCCCTCTGAATTTCAATTACAGGCTGATGATTGCAGACATTAACCTTGCTGATATTGTAGCGAAAAAATCATATTTTCCATCCCCTCAACCCTAGAACCAGTTTTTAACAAGTTAGCGACAACAGCAGCTAGGACGCGCTACTCTATAATAAGCTGGCAGTTCAGCCGGATCTGCGCTGCCAGCGATCGCCGATCGACTCACAACTTTGCCATCACAATGTCACACACTTACTTTGATTCTGAAAACGGTCACAAATCCTTCGAGATGCCTGGTGCCAGGCCGCATTACAACCCGGATCGCCCTGGTCAAGTAGAGCACATTTTCCTCGACTTAGTGCTGAATATTCCCAAACAAAGCTTTCGTGGCACTTGTAGCATCCGCATCAATCCAGTCCGCAGCGGTATTGACAAATTAACCTTAGATGCTGTAAACCTGAATATTAAATCAGTAAAAGTCGGCGAAATTGAGCAAAATTTCGACAGCGATGGCGAAGTCCTGCAAATTCAACTACACGAACCAACCGAAGCTTACCAACCGATTACAATTGCGATCGAATACTCGGTAGAAAAACCCCAGCGCGGCCTCTATTTCGTCGGCCCGGACAAACACTATCCAGACAAACCAACACAAGTTTGGACTCAAGGAGAAGATGAAGATTCCCGTTTCTGGTTTCCCTGTTTCGACTATCCCGGACAGTTGGCAACTTCGGAAATTAGAGTGCAAGTTCCGAGACAACTCTTTGCTATTTCCAACGGGGAATTAATTAGTACAAAAAACGAAGGCGACGATAAAATTTATCACTGGTCCCAAACCCAAGTACACCCGACGTATTTAATGACCTTAGCAGTCGGAGATTTTGCCGAAATTAAAGACGAATGGAACGGCAAACCAGTTAATTATTACGTGGAAAGAAGCCGCGAAGCAGACGCTAAGCGCAGCATGGGCAAAACGCCTCAAATGATTGAATTCTTCTCTAAAGCATTTGGCTATCCTTACCCTTTTCCCAAATACGCTCAAGTCTGCGTCGATGATTTCATCTTCGGAGGCATGGAAAATACTTCGACAACTTTACTAACAGATAGGTGCTTGTTAGACGAACGCGCCACCCTCGACAATCGAGGTACTGAAAGCTTAGTTGCCCACGAATTAGCTCACCAGTGGTTCGGTGATTTAGTAGTAATTAAACATTGGTCTCATGCTTGGCTGAAAGAAGGCATGGCTTCTTACTCCGAGGTGCTGTGGACTGACAAAGAATACGGCAAAGAAGACGCGGCTTACTATATGTTAAATGAAGCCCGCAATTATTTAGCAGAAGACAGTTCTCGCTACCGCCGCCCCATTGTTACTCACGTTTACCGCGAAGCAATCGAATTGTACGATCGCCATTTGTACGAAAAAGGTGCTTGTGTCTATCACATGATTCGCGCCGAGTTGGGCGACGAATTATTTGACAAAGCAATTCACACTTTTGTGCGGGATAACGCTCACAAAACTGTAGAAACCATCGATTTGCTCAGGGCGATAGAAAAGGCTACCGGTCGCAATCTCATGTTTTTGTTTGACCAGTACGTTTATCGTGGCGGTCATCCCGATTATAAGGTTGCTTATTCTTGGGATGGCGACAGCAAATTAGCAAAAGTTACTGTCACCCAAACTCAGGTAAAAGATAGCAAAAATGGCAACGGCAACAGCAAAGATGTCTTTGACCTAAAAATTCCGATCGGCTTCGGTTACAAGCCAGAAAAAGAAGCAGACGATGACACTTGGGCACGTTCAACCCCGAACCTAAAAACTTTCACAGTCCGAGTGCATGAGCGCGAGCAAAGCTTCTATTTTCCTCTCGAAGAGAAGCCTGCATTTATCAGTTTTGATGTCGGCAATAAATACTTAAAAACGGTTGTTTTAGAGTATGGAATTGCGGAATTAAAAGCTCAGTTGCAATTCGATCCAGACCCGGTTTCCCGGATTTACGCCGCCCACGCTTTGGCGAAAAAAGGAGGACTGGAAGCGGTGAAAACGCTATCAGAAGTTCTCAAAAAAGAGCCGTTCTGGGCAGTACGGGCCGAAGTTGCCGGCCAGTTAGTTGAAATTAAACTCGACCAAGTTTTTGAAGGTTTAGTAAGTGGTTTAAAAGATAAAGATGCTCGTGTTCGTCGCGCTGTGGTGAATGCGCTGGGTAAAATCCAAACTCACGAAACTTATAAAGCGCTGAGATCGATCGTCGAAAAAGGCGATGACAGCTATTATGTAGAAGCAGCCGCAGCGAGTGCTATGGGCTCAATTGCAGCGGCTAACCCCGACGAAAAACCTAGCGACGAACAGGTACTGAAAGAGTTAAAATTCGTCCTGAAAGAGCGTCAGGGGTGGAATGAGGTAGTGCGATCGGGGGCGATCGCAGGTTTGGCGCAGATGAAAACTTCTGAAGATGCGCTGAATCTAATATTGAAATACACAGCCGTCGGTACTCCGCAAGCTTTGCGCTTGGCTGCAATTCGAGCTTTGGGCACCATTTCGACAGGTCAAACGAAGGTCAATTTAGAACGGATTTTGCAGCGATTGGCAGAATTATCTAAAGAGACGTTTTTCTTGACTCAAGTCTCTGTAGTAGTGGGATTAGGACAAATGCAAACTCGCAAAGCAATTCGCATTTTGCGTTCTTTAGCTGACCAAACTCCCGATGGTCGCGTTCGCCGCATGGCTGACGAAGCTGTGCAAAGAGTCCAGAAAAATGCTGGTTCTGATGCAGCGGTAAAGCAGTTGCGGGAGGAATTAGACCAGGTGAAAAAGGAGAATCAAGATTTGAGGAGTCGGATGGAAAATTTGGAGGCTAAGGCGAAGAAAGATTAGGCGTAAAACCGCATATCGGCGCAGGTAAAAGCAGAGATTGTCGATCGGCTTTTATCTGCTTTTCGGTAGAGGATTTCGCGCAGTTATAATAATATTATTGTTCATTGGGAGTGCAGGGGAATTTCCTATTTTGCACAGAGGGGAAAAACTAAATATCTCTATTCTCCACTTTGTTGTCTCAACTGGGGAATTATCGAGAATCAGAATGCAATTTTTTTTAATTTGTAAAGCTTTGATGTAGCAGCAGCTTTTTTACCAATAAATATTGCATAAATTATGAGTATAAGAACCGCTGTATTGGTAGAGCAATCGGGGGTAATTCCCTATCGTATTCAAGACGGAAAAATTGAAGTAATGCTAATTACTTCTTCGGCTAGCAAGCGCTGGGTTATTCCCAAAGGATTAATTGAACCTGACATGACTCCCCAAGATTCGGCCGCCAAGGAAGCTTGGGAAGAAGCTGGTTTGTTGGGTAAAGTGTTCCCGGATTTGCTAGGAACTTACGAGTATCAAAAGTCCGGCTATACTTGTCAGGTAGAAGTATTTTTAATGGAAGTGCAAGCAGTTCTAGAAATTTGGCCGGAAGCTGGCAAGAGAAAGCGGCAGTGGGTAAGTATTCCTAAAGCAATTAAGCGGGTTAACGAACCGGAACTCAAACTCATTTTGGCCGATTTGCCGAATCGGTTCTGGTGAACAATACCCAGATATCCGACTTATTCACAAAGTCGGGTATCTAAGACTTCTCGACAAGCTGGAATCGGAAGTGCAGTCAAAGTTCAGCAATGTTAAGATTAAAATGTGCGCGATTACAGGAGTCACTTACCAGGATTTAAGTCGCCAGACAAGATTCCGCTATACGTTTCTCAAGTGGCTTGGCTCATAATGCCCGATCGCGATCGAGTTCAAAAGGAGATAAACTCATGTTTGACTACCAACTTGTTGGCAGTAAACTCCATGAAGTCATTAACTCATAATTTATGTTATAATTTAATTGCAGCTTCGTTTACCATAATAAATTGCCTTGGATTATAACTTTGATTGGAATCCAGCCAAAGAAAAGCAAAATATTCGCAAGCATCAATTGAACTTTCGTTTGGCATCAACTGTTTTCCGCGATCGTTCTCAATTAACAATATATGATGAAGAACACAGTCAAGATGAAGATAGATGGATTACCATAGGCTTAGATGAAACAGGAACTTTAAGGGTTGTCATCCATACCTTTGAACAAACCGCTCGCACCTCCTGTATAATTCGGATAATTTCAGCCCGCAAAGCTAATTTCACTGAAACCCAAGCTTATCAAGAGAGGAAATTATGAAATCAGAGTATGACTTTTCTTCATCAGAGCAAGGCAAATTTTACCATCCTGATGCTACGTTTCATTATCCCATTTATCTCGAACCAGATGTCGAGGAATTTGTGACTAAAATTGCTGAGCATAAAAAGATTGAGGTTCAAGTTTTGGTCAATGAATGGCTGAGAAATAACATTAAACTAATTCAAAGTATTGAGTAGGTGAGAAACCCGGTTTTTTTTCTCAAGTGGCTTGGCTCATAATGCCCGATCGCGATCGCTCTCAGAAGGAGATAGGATCATGTTTGACTATAAACTTGTAGAAAGTAAACTCCATGAAGTCATTAACATCGTGAAACCACAACTGTCAGACACTCAAATATAATTTATGATTTCCAATATTCATGCGGGCGAGTGGAATCTGGCGTTAGAGACTTTATGCGGTATTCTCATTGAAGAAGAAATTCCCAGAAATTTAAAGGGTTATGAACTCTTGCAAGAAGTAGGCAATATCTTGAACATGGAACGGGAAACTTGGGAGATGTTAAAAGTCCACATAACTCCTTGAGAGTAGAATATGTAGATGTGATCGCTGCAAATCCAAGGGAAATTGCAGCCAAAAGTCCAGATGCCTTAATACAGATTAGGCGTTAGCTGAGAGGAAAGGAATGCTTTCGGCTAAGTTATCCTTAACTTCAATTCCCTGTTTTCTCCCCCAAAACTGGCTCAAAAAGTGAATTTGCCGCAAGCCGACAACTAAATTTAAACCTGGTACAAAAATCCACCAAACTGTTAGCGGTTCTTTGATTCCTTCTTGGCGGTACAATTCGTTCACTGTATTGTAAAGTTTGAACTGCACGATGTAAATCCAAGCAATACCGAGCAAGGAAAACCAACCAAACCATCCGGGAACGTCAGGGTCGAATATCCGCAAAGCTTGGGGCACGGCTACTCCTAAAACAAAGGGAAGCAAGCAAAGGGTTCCCGACCAACCGCTGCCGTTATAGCGACGCAATTCTTCTTGAATAATCCATTTGTACCATCCGTAATATAGCAGCAAGCTAACTCCAGATAGCAAAATTACTCGCCACAAAGAGCGCGGTTTACCTAAAGGTTTGTCGGACATATTTAGATGTAAGATATGAATGGCTGTCTTGATTGTATTAACATTTGTTAATTATTGCAAAATCATTTCTCGAATCGATCGCGCGGTTGCAGGGGCCAGCAGAACACCGTTGCGATAGTGGCCACTAGCGATGAGAACGCGATCGTTACCGGGAAGCGTCTCGATAATTGGGGCGGCCCGCCCTTCCGGCCGCGGGCGCAATCCTGACCATTTCCTGATGATTGAGGCGAATGCTAAGGCGGGACAAAGCAAACTCGCCCTCGCCATCACTTCCGCCAACATATCAGCATTCGCCGCAATTTCCCCGCCATTTTCTGAAAACTCCACCGTCGCCCCCACCCAATATTCCTGATTTTCCAAAGGCACAATGTGAACGTCATCGCAAGTAATTACCGGCCTAAAATCTGGGTTTCCTAAAGGATTCGGCGATCGCAAATGCAGCGCTTGTCCCAACACCGGGCGAATGTCAACCAACTGATTTAACGATGCAGTAACAGCAGCAGAACCCAAACCAGCGCACACAATTAGTCGATCGAACTCCAAACTAGCAGCAATCGCCGCTGCTTCAACGGGCACGCAAAACTCAAAAATCGCCCCATTTTGTTCAGCAGCATCAACCAAAGCCAAAGTTAGCGCCGTCGGATCGACTTGCCGGTCTTGAGGCGAATAAATCGCAGCAATAATCTTATCGTTTAAATAGAGATGAGGGCAGCGAGATCGCACTCGTTCCCGATCCCAAAGTTCCAATTCCCAACCTTGAGACTCGCGAGTTGCTATCAACTTTTCCCACTTACTTAAATCCTCTCCCTCCGAACAAAGCATTAAAATTCCCTGTTTGTTAAAAGGAATTTTTCGCCCCGTAGCTGCTTCCAATTTTGGAATCAAAGTTTCGTAGCGCTGAAGGCTGGTTTCCCTCAACTGCCAATTTCTGCCCTTAGTTTTGTGGCTGATAACTCCCATCAAAACACCGAGTGCAGCGCCAGTAGAACCTTGTGCCGGCGGCTGTTTGTCGAACACAGTAACTTTCAGTTCGGGAAATTGACTTAGTTCAAAGGCGATCGAAGCCCCAATAATACCGCAACCAATAATTGCAACGCGAACCATTCAATTTTAGATTTTAGATTTTAGATTTTAAATTAACTGCTTCCTAGGTTCGGCCCATATAAGCCTTTTTTGGGCGGGCTCTGGGGCCCACCCCACAATACAACTCACTTCTTTGTGGAACAGGCATCTTGCCTGTTCTGGATGCCAGATGTGAGTTAAGGCTAATTAAGCTTTAGGAATTAGCTGCAAGAAGGCATCGAAATCATTAACAGCTTTTTGATAGCTGGCCGTGACTTTTGCATAGTCAAGGTCTTTAGCAGCAAGATCGATGTTAACCAAATCGGCAAACAAACTCTTGGTCAAATCAACAGCTTGTTGTTGAGAACTAGGCAACAAACTTGCAGAGACGGTTTTCATTGTGTTCCGCAAGTCGCCTAGAGGCCCGTGAATGTAAGTTCTGGTATCAACCCAATTCCGTTTTTGAATTAGGGTTCCCAGTTTATCCATGCGCGATCGGAACTCTGTCAGGGTAGGAACATAGCGCTGAATTTGCTGGGTCTGGGCTGCTGTGTATGTCGTTGGAACTTTTGCTTCGACACTGCTGCAACTAACCAGAAATGCCATCAAAAACGCCATCATCAAGGCAAAAATTGAACGGGGACGAGTCATATCGATTTTAGATTTTAGATTTTAGATTTCTCGTTCTCAGGAAGAGGCTGGGAATGCAGCTCGGCGAGGAGCTGGTTCACTGACCTAGCACCGAGAGTTATGTACAAAGTATTATTTTACCTCCTGGCGGCGCAGAAAACTTATCACAGCATCGCCAACTTTTTCTGACCAATGTTCTTGAGGATAATGCCCCGCTTGTTCCAGTGTGACTAACTCTGCATTTGGCAGGGAACCGACTAGCTTTTGAGCAGGTTCAACACTCAGCCAAGGGTCTGTCAAACCCCACACAAATAAAGTTGGTCGAGTCCATCCTTTCAAGCCGGATTCAATTTCGGCCATTGACTGCGGCAATTGAATATTGCGGACTGTATTCATCAGCGATCGACCTGCATCCGAACTCTTCAAAAACGGGCGGCGGTAAACATCTAAATCCTTGTCTGATATTGTCTGGCGGCTGCCACCTTCGAGAGTTCTGTCAACCAAAAGCGGGTCTTGCGTCATCATGTCGCCAATAAAATGCAGCCCCAACTGCTGCATTTTCCAAGGCAACTTGATATCTGCTGAAACTGGTGTATTTATGATAGCTAGACGCTCAATTTTATCGGGATTACGTAAAGCGTATTGAATGCCGGCTGAAGCTAAAAACCCTTGGACAACGAGGTAAAATCGATCTAATTCTATCGCTTGAATAAAGCCAGCGAGGGCGTCAACAAAAGCATCGGGAGTGTAGGCAAAGTCGCGCTTGTCTGGTTTTGTCGATCGCCCGTAGCCCACCCAATCTGGGGCGATCGAGCTAAATCCCTGGGCTGCCAAATCCGGCATCATTACAGTCCAGGTAAAACTCTGGGACGGCAAACCGTGCAGCAGCAGTACGGGCATTTTACCAGTTTCGTTAACCGGATTTGTTTCCCGATAAAACCATTGCAGCGGGCCTACTTCAACTATCTTCTCATCAATTAACATTATTTTACTTGTTATTTATCAAACAATAAGGCGGGTATTCCCCGCCCTACTTACCTAATAGTTGGGTGTGCATAGAACACCTTACCCAACTAATTACAGCCGCGTTTAGAAATTCATTTCAGCAGCTTGAACTTTTTCGACCTGTTTCTTCTTGAGAACCAGCATGATTTGAGCCAGCATGGTTATAGCCACGAAAGCCATCAATCCTTTAACTCGACCTGCACTTTGCAGCACAATCTCCACGTCTTTTTGACCGAAGCCGCCCACATTAGGATTGTTCGTCAAAAGTTCGCCTGCTGCAACTGTTTGTCCTTCAGTAACAATCAGTTCTGGGCCTGCGGGAATCGTATCAACAACGGCTGCACCTTCGGCAGGTTGAATAGTCACTTGATAACCGCCATCTTCCGGTTGAGCAATCTTAGAAATGGTGCCAGCTACTGAAGCATTGTAAACAGTATTATTGCTCTTTTCGCCAGTAGGATAAACCTGACCGCGACCGCGGTTGCCACCAACATAAATTTGGTATTTGCCGTAGTGAACCGACTTGTCAGTTTCCGGATTCGGCGACAAAACTGGGAATACCAATTCTTTGTACTGTTCTCCCGGCACCGGGCCCACTAAAAGAATATTTTCTTGGGTTTCGCTGTAAGGTTGGAAGTAAAGATCGCCGACTTTTTCCTTCATTTCTTCGGGAATTCTGTCAGCCGGAGCAATCTTGAAACCTTCGGGCAACATCACAACTGCGCCGATATTCAAGGCACCTTTGCTGCCGTCGCCGACCACTTGTTGCACGCTAGTATCGTAGGGAATCTTGACAATAGCTTCAAACACTGTGTCAGGCAAAACAGATTGCGGCACTTCAACTTCAGTCACTTTTGCACCGAGGTGACAGTTAGCGCAAACAATGCGGCCTGTTGCTTCGCGGGGAGTAGCGGGTGCTGTTTGCTGAGCCCAGAAAGGGTAAGCAAATGCTGCTTGGGGAAGTGCGATATCGCTGGTGAGGAAAAATCCTGCTGCGGCGATCGCAATTAAGGCAGTTTTCGCGATCGTCCTGGCACTGCGGCGAAATATCGCAGATAAGTTAGTTTGTGGCATTAGAGTATTCAATCTCAAAGGTCAGACAATTTAGTCATTGGTCATTCGTCATTGGTCATTGGTCATTAGTTATTGGTCATTGGTCATTGGTCATTGGTCATTGGTCATTGGTCATTAGTTATTGGTTATTGGAACTAACTACTAAAGGCTGGCTACTAACTACTGACTGCTGACTACTGACTGCTGACTAATGACTAATAACTATGACCACCAAGGTGCTTCGCCGGTGCGGAAATCAGTTTCTTTCCAAGTTGTAAAAGCGATCTTGTCATCTGCGACAGTGGCGTGGGCCAGGGCAAGAGACAAAGGCGCGGGGCCGCGCACCACTTTGCCCTCATTGTTGTATTGAGAACCGTGGCAAGGACAGATAAACTTGTTTTCGCTAACATTCCAAGGCACGACGCAACCCAAGTGAGTGCAGACTGCATTGATGCCGTAGTCGGCGATAGATTGGTCTTCTTTCACCACAAGATAAGTGGGGTCGCCTTTGAGACCTTGGGCTAAGGTACGATCGCCCGCAGGGTGCGAAGTCAAATATTCGCTAACGATGATGTCGTTGCCCAAGGCATCTTTAGCTGTCACTCCGCCGCCAACTGCCCCACTCGACGGAGGAACAAAATACTGTACAACGGGATAGAGTGCGCCCAGTGCCACACCTGTGACTGTACCGAACGTCAGCAAATTCATAAATTGGCGACGCCCCATATCGGGGACATCGGGATTTCCAGCAGAAGTTTGAGCCATGACCTGCCTTTACGGTTTTAAGTTACGTTTGTTTGTTAGCTGTTAGCGAACCTGTACGTGCAGAAGAAGGAGGATAATTGCCGTTAATCTGCTAGCACAAATTTGAGGCCGCGAAAATTCCTTTTAAGAATGCGCCTTCCAGCCTTTATTAGAGTATTATTACATTTTTTGAACTTAGTCTTTTATTGTTTAATGGATTAACTCAGGAGCAACCATGACGGGCAAGGATTTACACCAGCTACTCCTAGAAAAATGGGGAAAGTCTTACGATATCAGATTGCGGCGGACGCGGGGCAAGATTTTTGTGCAAGTTATGTGGAAATATCTAGAACAGGCATCTTTTCCGATGACGGAGGCTGATTATTTCGAGCATTTGGATGCGGTGGCCAATTACCTCAACGGCTGGGGGAGCACGGCACAGGTGAGAGAATACATCGTAACTACTCGCGATCGCCCGCGCTTGGGTAAAGCTGTCAGCGTTCCCCTCGATTTGGGTGAAAGAGCCTCGGAGTGGTTGCTAGACGAGTTTTGAATCACTCAGTCGATTTTAGATTTTAGATTTTAGATTTTAGATTGACTCCACAGCCGGGATATGGGGGAGTTCCCTCAAGTTTTGTGTCGCGCCGCGGCTGGATTAGTTGAGCCCAAAGTCCCGAAAATCGATCGGCGAGCTTGTCAGACGACTTGCTGCTGGTGAGAAACTAAGCTGTGGCGCATCTAATTTGCACAGTTGTTTTGATTCAAAGTCTTGTGTGCCGGGCTTTGCTGCGCGCGCCCTGCTGTGGGATTTAAATGCGGCAACAGTTTCTGGGGCTTTTTAGGGGCTTTTTTAATTTTGGGCGATCGGACTTCTAGCTTACCAAAATCATCGGAACCAATTTCTGTCAACAATTTCACATACAATGAGTGTCAGATATCTTGTGAAATTTAGGAGAATGTTGTAATGGGTGTTGCACTGGGAATGGTTGAAGTCTTAGGATTTCCCGCTGCAGTAGAAGTTGCGGACTCAATGGTGAAAGCAGCCAGTGTTACTTTAGTTCGCTATGAGAAAATAACCCGCGCCTACTGGACAATTATAGTGCGAGGAGATGTCTCTGAAGTGCAAGCAGCCGTTGCTGCTGGAATTGAATCAGTTAAAAAGGTCGATGGCGGAAAGTTGCTATCGTATCACATAATTGCTCGTCCCCACGAGAATCTGGATTACGTTTTGCCGATCGGCTTTACTCCCGAAGTTGAACAGTTCCGAATGTAGTCCAAGTTTTGACAAAACTTTGGTGTTGAATTTTAACTTTTAGTAATTATAGAGGCGCGGGCGATCGCACCTCTATATTTTTTGGCAGCGAGTCGATCGATTTTTGTGCTGTGTTTATCTGCGGTATATTTTGCCGAAACAACAGCCAGAATAACTTGGAACTCTTAACCGCAGATTAACGCAGATCAACGCCGATAATACAATCACACAGTATCCAAATCACGGGCAGCAATGATAGAAGAACTCGAAACTCCCTTCAGAATTCCTATAGGGGTAGGGGTTCCAACCTGATTAATCTGGGTATCTAAACCATTATTAATCGACTGAAAAGTGATGTCTGCAAACGGAGCGCGAGAACGTACCAAAAGTTTATCTTCACCTTTTTTGAAGTCAGCAATAGTATCTATTCCATAACCCCTCCAAAGCCTAAACTTGTCAGCCCCCATGCCACCAACCAGATAGTCATCACCGCTCAAGCCAAACAACAAGTCGTCGCCGGCCCCGCCAATCAGCGTTTCGCTGCCGTCTCCACCAAGGAGAGTATCGTTATAACTAGAACCTATCGCTACTTCGATGCCCGAGAGCGAGTCTATGCCACCTAGCCCGTCGGAAGCCCGACCTAACCCAGACCCGTCGCCGACTGCCCCCAACTGGAGATAGACACCCGTTCCTGCATCGCTGTACGATACTGTGTCGATGCCATCCCCGCCATTGAGCAAGTCATTACCAGCCCCGCCATAGAGAATGTCATTCCCAGCATCGCCATAGACGCTATCATTGCCAACCCCGCCATAGAGATTGTTATTGCCAACTCCGCCATCGAGCCAGTCATTGCCCTTCTCGCCCAAGAGAAAATCATTGCCAACCCTGCCATAGAGAAAGTCATTGCCATCCCCGCCCTCAAGATAGTCATTGCCAGCCCCGCCATCGAGATAGTCATTGCCATCCTTGCCATAGAGATTGTCATTGCCAACCTCGCCATCGAGCCAGTCATCGCCAATCCCGCCATCGAACCCGTCATTGCCATCCCCGCCATAGAGAAAGTCATTGCCCTCATTGCCAAAGAGATAGTCATTGCCCTTCAAGCCCAAGAGAGTGTCATAACCAGCCAGGCCATTTATATAGTCATCGAAATCAGAGCCGAGTAAGTAGTCAGAGTCCGGAGTGCCATTTATTGTTGCCATTTATTTAATTCCAGATTGAGATTAAGAAACTAAAACCGTCAAAAAGGTAAAAATTTACAGTGTGAATTTTTCAAATGAACTTACTAAAAAATCCACCCAAAAAACCAACAAGTCTCCTATCTTAGGCAGCCAGGAAACTCAAAAGATATAGCTAGACTTCAGTGAGCCAGGTTGACTCTCTCGCTGAAGTTTTACGTTCTTGTTCAGTAATTTCACTGTGTCGGTATGTTATCTCTAAATCGAATACTAAGGATCAGCTCGTGTCAAATCTTCATGTAAATCTTAAAAACTAAATTATTAAAATAACTTATAATTGCCAGCCCGATCGCCTAAAGAATAGTGTGAATTAAGGCTCAAAACCTTGACCCCAGACACCTAACACTAAACTTTGCTAATGTGAATTTTATATTTTATATTAAATACTTATCCAACAGACACTAAATCAGAAAATATTATCACATAAAACAATCAATTTACTCAAATAGCTGAGAAGCTTAGCTTTACACAATGCTTATAAGCTTACTTAAGTAAATAGGGAATTCGCCCTCAAAATAGCTGAAGCAATGTTTTTAAGATAAGTTGACAACAATCCCAATCTCGGCTAAAAATAGCAGACAAATTTAAAATTCAGATGTTCGGTAACTTTTACATTGTCTGCTATTCTTAATTCTCATCGTCCTAAAAGCTTTACCAAACCAACCCCGCCAAAATACAAGCTCAGCACCGCACCTCCTAAAAGACTTTGCGTTAAAGGGTCAGTAGAAGGCGTTAAAACCGCTCCCAAAACTGCCGCTCCCAAGACTACATACCGCCAGCCGGAGAGCATTTGGTTGGAAGAAACTATGCCCAAAACGCCGAGCAATACTTGGACGATCGGGATTTGAAAAGCTAAGCCGGTGCTGAACATTAACAGCAGCACAAATTTAAAGTATTTGTCGATCGACCACAACTGCTCTACAACATCCGCTCCATAGGTAACAAAGAAGTTGAGCGCCGCCGGAATCAGAGCGATGTAAGCAAAGACTAACCCGCCCAAAAATAGGAAACTCGAACCGAAAAACACCGGCCCCAACAATCTGCGTTCTTTGCGAGTCAAGCCGGGGAGAACAAACAGCGCTATCTGGTAAAAAATAAACGGACTGGCGATGAGCAAACCGCTGTATCCGGCTACTTCGATAGAAACAAAGAAATACTCGCCGGGAGCTAGTTGCAGAAACTTGACGGGGCCGGCCGGTACTTCGAGCAGTTGGACGATGGGTTTAACGGTGAAAAAGCAACCAACTACAGCGACTGCTACGGCAATTAGCGAGTAGAAAAGTCGCTGCCGCAATTCTTCTAAATGGTCGAATAAAGACATTTCAACTTCGTCAGGAAGTTCGTCTAGAAATTCGTTTTCTAGGTTGCGGGAACCCAGAAAACTGTCGGCAATTAGTGCAATGTTATTTTCCGGGATAACTGCTTTGTCTTCTAAGTTACTGACACCCTCGAAATCATCGGCGATGGGTGCAATGCTATTTTTAGCTCTAACTTTTTTATCTTCTAAGTTACTGACACCCTCGAAATCATCGGCGATGGGTGCAATGCTATTTTCCTCGCTAACTGCTTCGTCTTCTAAGTTACTGACATCCACTAAATCATCGGCGATTGGTGCAATGCTATTTTCCTCGCTAACTGCTTCGTCTTCTAAGTTACTGACATCCACTAAATCATCGGCGATGGGTGCAATGCTATTTTCCTCGCTAACTTCTTCGTCTTCTAAGTTACTGACAGCCTCTAAATCATCGGCGATGGGTGCAATGCTATTTCCCCGGCTAACTTGTTCTAGGTTGTTGTCGGAACCTTGTTCGGATGTCTCCAAGTCTGAGGGCACAGTCATAGGTATTGTTGATTTTATTTAGGTTTTACGTTTATTAGTCTTGGGTGCAGGTGGTAGCAGAAATCAGTTTCTGGATTAAGGGCGATCGCTCTTTTTACTTTAAGCCCATTGGTTAGCCATAATTTTTTTTAGCCATCAATCACGATCGCAATTTTGCCGATCGCGCGACCCGTTTCGCTGTAAGCGTGGGCTGCTGCTACTTCTTGTAAGCTGTAAGTGCGATCGACAATCGGCTCAACTTTATCGGATTCTATTAACTCCCGCAAAGCCCCTAAATCGCTGGGGTTGGCATTGGCTAAAATAAATTTAGCTTTTTTGCCCGATATAAACCAGCTCGTTAACATCGGTGCGAGGTTGTCTAAACTCGGCAAAGTCGAGATATAAACTCCCTCTGATTGCAGCACATTTTCGCATTCAGCAAATGTTCTTGTCCCAACAGCATCCAAGATTATATCATATTTTTCGGTCTGTTGAGTAAAGTCAACTTCCGCGTAATCCAGAACAAAATCTGCTCCCAAACTCTTGACAAAATCTCTATTTTTAGCACTGCAAACTCCCGTTACTTCCGCATTCATTGCTTTCGCAACTTGCACGGCAAAAGTGCCAACTCCGCCGGAAGCACCGTTAATCAAGACTTTGTTTCCTGCTTGGATTTGACCCAAATCCCTGAGCGATTGCAAAGCAGTTAAACCTGCGATCGGTACTCCTGCTGCTTCTGCATGAGTGATGTTTTTCGGTTTAATTGCTGCATCGGATTCTGGCACGACAGCGTATTCGGCGCAAGCACCCCCATTGATGGGATTTAAGAAAGTATAAACTTCATCTCCGGGTTGAAATTTGGTGACTTCCCGGCCGACTTCCACGACAACTCCCGATATGTCAGAACCGACAATTCGAGGAAAGTTATATCCTGTTAATAGTTGCAGGTGTCCTTTCCGGATTTTCCAGTCTACGGGATTGACGCTGCTAGCGCGAACTCGCACTAACAATTCGTTGGATTTGGCGATCGGCTTGGACAATTCTCGGTACTGCAATTCTTCGGCTGAACCGTAGCGATCGAACGCAACTGCTTTCATGGCAAATTTTCCGGTTTATTTCCAATAGAACACTCAATCCTTTACAATTACAGCACATTCGATCTAAATGTGACACAGTAAATTGAGCCGGTCTTGTAGCAGCGGGCGATCGACTCTTGGAAGCCGACCGACTGGGCGCAGGCGTGAGGCAACGGGCCCGCTGGCGAGCGTGCGATCGACTAGGGATTAAAGTTAATAGGAACAGGGCGGGCGATCCCATAACCCTGAGCATAATCTACTCCAATCTCCCGCAATTTTTCTAAGATAGTCTCGTCTTCGACAAACTCAGCTATAGTTTTAAGATTCATCGCATGGGCAATACGATTAAACCCTTCAACCAGCGCTTGAGAAATCAAATTATGACTAATATTCTTGACAAAAGCGCCATCTATTTTTAGATAATCCACTGGTAAATTTATCAGGTACGCAAAGGAACTCAACCCACTGCCAAAATCATCTAAAGCAAAGCAACAGCCAATCTTTTTGAGTTCGCTCATGAAATATCTGGCTTGCTCAAAGTTGGCGATCGCTGCCGTTTCCGTGATTTCAAAACCAATGGTTTGTGGTGGAACTTGGTAGCGAGAAAATTGTTCGATCAAAAACATCAGAAACTGATTGTTACTAATGCTAGCCCCAGAAAGATTGATCGTATACAAGCCTTGACTAAGAACATCTTTATCCGGCAATTTGTGATAGTTTGAGAAAAAAGTTTCGATCACCCAAGAATCGATATCAGTTATCAAGCCGTAACGCTCGGCAGCGGGAATAAACAGATTTGGAGATACTATTTTTCCATTTTCTTCCAGCATTCTAATCAAAATTTCATAATGCTGTACTAATGGTTTAGAGGTAATAGAGACAATCTTTTGGTAGTAGAGACAAAAACGATTGGTTTCCAGCGCTCGGCTGATTTGGGAAATCAACTGCCTCTCACCACGTTGTTTAATTAGTTCGCTATCATCTAGACTATAAATATGAACACAGTTGCGGCCTCTGGCTTTGGCAGCATAACAAGCTGCATCAGCCGCTCCCAGAAGCTCCCTCAAATCTTGGCTTGTTTGGTCAATAGCAACAACTCCAATGCTGACTCCGATGATAAAGGTTTTGCCATTCCAAATAAACCGAAACTGATGCACTAGGTCTTTGAGGTTTTCTGCAATCTGAGTTGCTAGAGAGAGCGAACATTGAGTGAGCAAAATACCAAATTCATCACCTCCCAAGCGAGCCAGCATATCATGAGCACGGACTCCCTGTTGAATAAGTGCGGTGATTTGGCGCAGTAGCTCATCGCCAGCAATATGACCTACGGTATCATTAACGACTTTGAACTGATCTAAATCTAAATAACAGAGAGCGTGCTGGTGATTGCTATCTTTAAAAGAGGCGATCGCCTCAACTAGGTGCTGCTCAAATTTTCGACGGTTAATTAACCCCGTTAGGGAATCGTGACTGGCTTCCCAAGAGAGTTGACGGGTGAGATAGCGCGATTCAGTAACATCATGAAAGACGATTACTGCCCCGATAATTTGACCTTGGCGGTCTCGAATAGGTGCTGCCGAGTCAGCAATGGGATACTCGGTTCCATCATCGGCAATCAGAATAGTATTGTTAGCTAAGGTTACAATTCGCTCCTCTAATAGAGCCATGTTTATAGGATTCTCTACTGGCTCTCGCGTTACTTGATCTACAATTAGGAAGACTGTAGAGAAAGGAACTCCTTGAACATCATGAGTTTTCCAGCCTGTCAGTCGCTCAGCTATAGGATTTAAATATCTCACCCTACCTTGGGCATCAGTAGTAATGACCGCATCGCCAATGGATTGCAGTGTCACTTGAGCCAATTCCTTTTCGGCAAATAGAGACTCTTCGAGACGTTGCCGTTCTTCAATTTCTCTCAATAGATGTAAATTTTGCTTTTGGAGTTTTTGTTGCAGCCTTCGGATAGTTAAGTGGGTTTCGACACGAGCTAATACTTCTTCAACTTGAAAGGGCTTAGCAATATAATCTACCCCTCCAGCAGCCAGCCCTTGCACCTTATTAAAAGTTTCATTTAGCGCACTCAAAAAAATTATTGGAATCTCTGCGGTGCGCTCGTCAGATTTTAATTGTCTGCAAACTTCATAACCATCAATATCAGGCAATTTAATGTCTAATAAGATTAACTCCGTCGATGGCGATTGGGCGGCTCTGAGCGCCATTGCCCCTGTTATAGCACTGCGAACTTTATAACCCTCGGCCCTCAAAGTATCCCTGAGAAGACGCAGGTTATCAGGCAGATCGTCAACAATTAAAATATTGCCTCGGTAGTTGGTAGCTCGATCGCTAACCCTATCGCTCGTTCTATCGACAATCATACTAATTTCCCTAGTTTCCTGCTAGAGGAATATAAACATATGCACAAATAGTATAGTTTAATTATTCGGTTAAAAAACTCACTTTACCCACAAAGAAGTCCTGCGATCCCGGAATATGGGGCTGGCAATGGGGCGCAGCCTTACAAAATCTGAATTATTCGGGTAGGGGCAGTCCCCCGTGCTTGCCCTTCTTCGCTTCGTCTAACATCAGAAGAAGAGTATTTAAACCTAAGCAGCCGATTTATGAACAAGCGCATTTCTCAAATGGCAAGTCTACTCGTCATTGCGATCGGATGTCTCGTGCTGCTTGGTTGGCAATTTGACATCTCCCTACTCAAAAGTGGTTTTCCCGATACCGATATGACTTCGACCATGAAAGCAAACACGGCAATTTGCTTTTTGCTGGCTGGAGTTTCTTTGAGATTGTTGCAGTACCAAAGAACGCAACCGCACAATCGCATCGCTCAAGGGATGGCAGGATTTATCATCATCATGGGTCTCCTGACGCTGAGCGAGTATATTTTTGGTTGGAAACTGGGTATTGATCAGTGGCTTTTCCGAGATTTCGTTTCTTCAGCGACTCCTTATCCGGGAAGAATGGGAGTAAATACCGCCCTAAATTTTGTGCTGATGGGACTAGCACTGTTATTGTTAGGGCAAAATTCCCAACGGGATACTTGGTTGGCTCAGATTTTTAGTAGTGTTGCAGCTTTAATTTCTCTACTAGCTTTATTTGGACACCTATTCAATGTCGATATTCTTGAACATTTGATCACAATTACAACGACTCAACCCGTAAACGTGATCGCCACCTTTTTCATCCTCTATGGAGGAATTTTATTGCTCCGCCCCAACGAAGGATTAATGCAAGTAGTAAGCAGTCGTCTGGTCGGCGGAGTAATGGTTCGGTGGTTGCTGCCTTGGGCGACGACCTTTCCAGTGACACTGAACTGGTTCACTCTTCAGGGACAAAATTTAGGCTGGTATAACGCTAATTTTGGCTATACATTGCGTTCAACTGTTATGGTTGTCACGTTCTCAATTCTCATCTTGGGGACGGCTCGCTTTTTGAACCAGATAGATTATAAGCGCCAACAAGCGGAAAAAGAAATTAAAAAACTTAACGAAAATTTAGAAATTCTTGTGGCTGAACGAACAGATGCTTTACAAAAATCGCAGGCTCGTTTTGCGGGCATTCTAGAAATCGCCAATGATGCAATTATTTCCATCGATCGCACTCAACGCATTACCCTGTTTAATCAAGGGGCAGAAAAGATATTTGGCTATAAAATTGAGGATATTTTAGGGGAGCCACTGAATTTACTGCTGCCAGAACAGTTTAGAAATGCACACCCGCAGCATATCAAACAATTTGCACAGTCTTCTACTAGAGCGCGAAGGATGGGAGAACGAAGCGAGATTTTGGGTCGTCGTCAAGATGGAACGCAGTTTTCGGCTGAAGCCTCTATTTCTAGGCTGGAAATGGGAGACGAAACGGTATTTACTGTTATTCTGCGCGATATTAGCGATCGCAAACAAATTGAGATGGCTTTACGAAACAGTGAAGAGCAGTTTCGCCATGCGTTTGAAGATGCCTCTATCGGGATGGCGATCGTTTCACTTGATGGGCACTGGATTAAAGTCAATCCTGCCTTATGTCAGATTCTTGGCTACTCCTCAGAAGAGTTGTTAGCATTAAGTTTCCAAGATATCACCCATCCTGACGATTTAGATGCGGATCTTAGTTATGCACATCAGCTATTAGCCGGAACAATTTCAACTTACCAACTGGAAAAACGGTATTTCCATAAACAAGGACATATTATTTGGATTATTCTTAATGGCTCGCTAGTACAAGATGCACAGAGAAATCCACTGCATTTTATTTCTCAAATCCAAGAAATTACGGCTCAAAAAGAAGCTCAAAAAACGCTAGAACTTCAAAGCGTTATCATGAATAACATGGCAGAAGGAGTATGTTTGATTAAAGCCTCAGACCTCATGATCGTCTACACCAATCCAACCTTTGACGCTATGTTTGGCTACACAGAGGGCGAACTCGCAGGTCAAGCCCTTGGTGTCTTGAATTATGTCGATACAAATTTTACACCAGATGTAACCGTTCTAGATATCGTCACTCAAATTGAACAGACCGGCGAAGCGAAATATGAAGTCCACAATAGAAAGAAAGATGGAACTCTCTTTTGGTGCAGAGTTCATACATCCAAGTTTGAGCATCCTGAATACGGAACTGTATATGTTGCCGTTCAGGAGGACGCAACAGAGCTAAAACTAGCTGAGCAAGCCTTGCAAGCTACCACAAATCGCCTCAACTTTCTTCTAAACTACAGCCCCGTTGTCATTTTTAGCAGTAAACCTGCTGGCGATTATGGCGCAACGTTCATCAGCGAAAATATCAAAGATATATGGGGCTACGAAACCAGCGAGTTTTTAGAAGATTCTAAATTTTGGGTGAATCACTTACACCCCGATGATTTAGGAACAGTGGTTCATGGCTTGGCAAATCTATTCATTAATGATTTGTATTTCCAGGAATACCGTTTTCGTCGCTCCGATGGGGTTTATCGCTGGATGCTCGCTCAGTTTAGGCTAATTCAAGATCATTCAGGTACACCAGTAGAAATTTTAGGATATTTAATTGATATTAGCGATCGCAAACAAGCTGAGTTGGAATTTCATCAGGCAAATGAAGCAAACCAAGCCAAGACTGTCTTCCTCGCCAATATAAGCCACGAACTCCGCACCCCCCTCAACTCAATTTTGGGATTCACGCAATTGATGAGCTATGAGAAAAATCTGACTCCTTCTCTCCAAGAACGTTTACAGATTGTCAATCGTAGCGGTAGACATTTATTGGATTTGATTAACGATATTTTAGATTTATCCAAAATAGAGAGCGGACGGATGACCCTCAATCCTTCTGACTTTGGTTTGACAAATTTGCTGACTTCTATTGAAGAAATGTTCCAAGCTAAAGTCCAATCTAAAGAATTGCAACTAATTTTTGAGCTAGATCCCGACATTCCTCAATTTGTGCATAGCGACGGGAAAAAACTCTATCAAGTCTTGGTCAATCTCCTTAGTAATGCGATTAAGTTTACCAATCAAGGAAGCGTCACTCTACGAGTAAGAGCAGCACAAAGAGACAAAACATCCTGTCACCTATCTTTTGAAGTTGAGGATACAGGTGTGGGAATCGCACCCACAGAAATTGAGAGCCTATTTAAGGTATTTGTGCAAGCCGAAGCTGGGAAGAATTTGAGTCAAGGCAGTGGGCTTGGTTTAGCGATCAGTCAAAAACTCGTCAAACTCATGGGCGGTCAAATTCGGGTTAAAAGCACTTTGCACCGAGGTAGCACTTTTTCTTTTAAGATTGGTGTACAGTTACCTCAAGCCGAATCCTTACCCCCAGAATCAATTAATCAAAGAGTAATTAATTTAGCTCCCGGACAACCGACTTACCGCATTCTTATTGTTGAAGATTTAGGAGAAAATCGTCGCTTGTTAGTCGAGATCCTGATCTCGGTTGGTTTTGAGGTGAGAGAAGCAAAACAGGGAGTGGAGGCACTCTCACTGTGGGAGAGTTGGCGGCCACACCTGATTCTGATGGATCTGCAAATGCCGATCGTGGATGGCTACACAGCTACTAAATATATTAGAGAACGCCCTCAGAGCCAAGAAACTGTCATTATTGCTTTAACTGCCAGTATTTTTGAAGAAGAGCGAGAGAAAGTTCTTATGGCTGGCTTTAACGACTTTATAAGCAAGCCATTTCAGCAGAGAGACATCTTTGACAAACTTGCTAAATATTTGGGAGTAAAATATATCTACGAAGTCGTAGGACAAACTCCACAAAAACTATTAGTTGAAACGGTGTCTGTAGCAGATCTATCCATGATGCCCCCTCAGTGGTTAGAACAAATGTATCACGCCGCTTACTATCTCGACACCGAAGTTATGAACGAATTAATTGTACAAATTCCCGAATCCAAAGCAAGTTTGTCCAAGGCACTAACTAATTATATCAATAATTTTAATTCTGACAGAATTATGGAGTTAATTCGACCTCTGCTGCCGACTCCACTGTAGTTATCAAGTTTAAGGACAAAGAAGCTATAGTGCTTTCAGTAGTGGCTAGATTTCCAATTGCAACCAACATAGAAAAGGATTTGAAAGTTTTTGGAGAGGTCTGTTGCAGATATCCATCAGCACGAGGAAATGGCATACACATTAGATGGAATTTGCTGTATCATATAGCAATTCTATTTCGTGTGTGAAGGGGATTTTTTTTTATTAACCGCAGAGGGCGCAGAGGTCACAGAGAAAAGAGAGACAGAAATGATTGATTTAACCGGAAAGGTAATTTTAGTAACTGGTGGCTCGAAAGGGATTGGTGCAGTGACGGTGCGGACTCTGGTTAATGCTGGGGCTGAGGTGATTTTACATTACTTTCGCAGTCAGAAAGAAGCTGAAGCGATCGCAGCAAGTGTTGCGGGCGATCGCTGTTATTTATTAGCAGCAGATTTGAGGGTGGAAAACGTGGCATCGGCTTTGTGGCGAGATGCTTTAAAATGGCGCGGTCATATTGATATTATAGTTAACAATGCTGGAATTATGCAGTCAGCAGGCATAGAGGACGAGTTCGATATTTGGTCGTCAGCTTGGCAGCAAACTCTACAAGTTAATTTAGTTGCAGTTGCCGACTTGTGCCGGGAAGCAATCCTTCATTTTAAAACTCGCAAGGGCGGTACAATTATTAATATAGCAAGTCGCGCTGCTTTTCGTGGCGATGACCCGAATTATCTGCACTACGCTGCGTCAAAAGGTGCTATTGTTGCTTTAACTCGCAGTATTGCTAGAGGGTTTGCGGCTGATAATATTTTGGCATTTACAGTTGCACCGGGATTTGTCAGTACAGAAATGTCTAATCAGTTTATTCAGGAGTTCGGTGAAGCTGGTATTATTCGCGATATCCCGATCGGCAAAATAGCTCCTCCTCAAGATGTTGCTAATGTTATCGCGTTTTTAGCGTCAGGTTTGGCTACCCACGCTACCGGGACTACGATCGACATTAACGGAGCCTCTTATGTGCATTGAGACAATAACTGTAAAATACCTCTCAAGGCTCATGCTGACACTTTTTAAAACTAACTAATTTATCACTTTAGCAAGACGATAAAAAAATCATAAATCATTTATGGTTATATCAAAGATAGTCTGAGGAAATTTGATTATGACAACCCATAACGGTGGCAACACAAAACGAGTTGCCATACTCATTGAAAATGGAGTTGAAGATTCGGAATTTTTAGTTCCTTACAACGCCTTAAAACAAGCAAATTTTGATGTAGTTGTCCTCGGTTCGCGGACAAACGAAAAGTATGCAGGGAAACAAGGAAAAGTTGCCCAGCAAGCTGACGGAACTACCACAGAAGCATTGCCAGCAGAATTCGATGCAGTGATAATTCCCGGCGGCATGGCTCCCGATACAATGCGGACTAATCCCAACACAGTAAGGTTTGTACGAGAAGCATTTGAGCAAGGAAAACTCGTTGCTGCTGTTTGCCATGGCCCGCAAGTTTTGATTGAAGCCGACTTGCTGAAAGGCAAAAATGCGACTGGTTTCTTGGCAATTAAAACAGACATGATCAATGCCGGGGCTAACTACATTAACGAAGCTTTAGTAGTTGACGGCAACTTGATTACTTCCCGCCAACCTGGAGATTTAGCAATTTTTACCACCGCAATTATGGCTCGCCTCGGTTACGGCGGAAAAGAAGTCGGTTTGCCAGAAGAAACTGACAAAAATGCAGAATGGTGGAAACTAGCTAATGGTTGGGGAGGCTCTACACAAGGCGACATTGTTAAAGGTTTGAATACCGCCCTCGCAGGGGAACGCTATGCTTGCGAAGCATTTGAGCATTATGCGGAAAAAACCCAAGACAGCGATTTGCGATCGCTCTTGAGAGAAATGATTCAAAACAAACAGCACCACATCATCGCTCTCGAAAGTCGCCTCAACGATTTCGGTGAAAAACCCTCAATTCCCGCCCAAATTGCTGACAAATATGCTAAGTTAAAAGCGTCGATGCAAGGAACCGATGAAACGTTCTTGCTGCGGAGCACTCTCGGTGATTTGCAAACCGGTGTTGTCGATATCAACAACCTGCGGGTGAAGTTCACAGATCCCGTATCAACTGCCATTTTGACAGAGATAGAATCGGATTTGTCTAAGTGTGAACAAGTCGTTGCTAAACTCTTCCGCGCCCGTGCAGCTTCCCAGGAAATTAAGTCGCCTAAACCTTCGACTAGCCCCGCTGTAAAAATGTAATCAGCAAGGGGATAAATAAGTTTGTAGTTGTGTTGACTTGTTAAAACTCCACCAATATCGCAACTACAAACTTGCTCTGCAATCCTACAATATACCCCTTGGCGGTAATATAAAACCCAACACTAACAAGCAGATATTCAACTAACTGCAAGGTGGAGGGTTTTATTCAATGGGTTTTATTATTATTTCAGCGGGACACTGCGGGTTTGAAGGAAGCTTGCGACATCCAAGGGCGGTACAAGCCCCCGGATTCATCCGTGCATAAATAAAAAATATAGTATCCGATAAGCAGCCCCCGGATACATCCGTGAGGTCGCTTTCTTCAATTATTCAATTCTTTAATTCTAAAATCTAAAATCTAAAATCGATTAACCAGCCCCCGGATACATCCGTGAGGTCGCCTTCTTAAATTCTTAAATTCTTAAATTCTTTAAATCTAAAATCCAAAATCTAAAATCGATTGGCTTGTTTCCTCTTCCTTTAGACAGGAGACACCTAGGCTATAAATGCGCTACTGTGTTGCCAATATTTTGATGAGGAAAAAAAGGCTGTGGTTCCCTTACGCGATGAAAATCCCATTACTATCACTCCCTATGTCACCTACGGGCTGATTGCGGCAAACATATTAGTATTTTTGTACGAACTCAGTTTGGGCGATCGACAATTAACCGAATTTTTCTACTCTTGGGCCGTAGTTCCTTGCCAGTTAAGCAATATGTGTCGGGTTGCTCTGCCCGTTTCGCCATTTCCCGAATGGACGACACTAATTAGCTCCCAATTCCTGCACGCAGGCTTTCTTCACATTGCCGGCAATATGTTATTTTTGTGGATTTTTGGCAACAACGTAGAAGACCGTTTAGGACACGTCAAATTTATAATATTTTACCTTACTTGCGGCGTTTTAGCATCACTAACTCAGTGGTTTTTTTCCTCAGCATCTGCCATTCCGTCCCTGGGTGCTAGCGGCGCGATCGCAGGCGTCATGGGAGCTTACATTCTCAGATATCCCCAAGCCAAAGTTCTCACACTGCTGCCCTTGGGAATCTTTATTACCACTGTCAGAGTCCCCGCTTTCTTCTTTCTAGGATTTTGGTTTGCACAGCAAGCATTGAGCGGCCTGGCTTCCTTGAATGCCCCGGCAAGTGTCGGCATGGAATCCGGGGGAGTTGCCTACTGGGCCCACGCTGGCGGCTTTGTTTTCGGCGCTATTCTCGGCCCTTTGTTGGGATTGTTTTCTGAAGATAATCAGATTTAATTTTTCACCGCAGATTAACTCAAATTAACGCTGATAAACTGCAAAGGAAATCGGCGTTTATCTACGTTAATCTGCGGTGAAAACCTCTAATTTTTCTCAAAGTTCGGTGCTATGCTTGGCTCTTAGTTGGGATTGTTTTCTGAAGATAATCAGATTTAATTTTTCACCGTAGGTGAACAAAAATTAACGCAGATAAACTGCCAAGTAAATCGGCGTTTATCTGCGTTAATCTGCGGTTTCCAACCTCTTATCTTCCTAGATAAACGTGAAATCAAATTCCGAAAGAGAAGAAACCCCAGTTACACCATTTAACTTCGCCAAAATGCGAGAATCGCTGCCGGTGAGGTTATTGCCATTACCGTCATAAATGATGTAAGTATTGCCGCCCGAATCGTAGGCAAACAAGAAAGCACTTCCTCCCAGAATATTTGCAGAAACCGTTGTCTGCACATTCAGCAGAACTTGGCTGTTACCGCTAAGATTCGCAAATCCGGGGGCAAAATTAAACTGATCGGCGATCGGCACACCGAGACCGCTAAAATCAGTAATCACATCGTATCCGCCCGCCGCGATCGCAGCCTCGATCGCCGCCGAAGAAGCCGCATCAAAGCCAGGCCCACCTTGTGCAGGGCTGGTATAGCGGTATTGATTGCCGCCGCCGCCCCCCGTCATGGTATCTGCGCCGAGGCCGCCTACGATCACGTCGTTATCCACACCGCCGTTAATCGTATCGTTGCCGCCTTGACCATCAATAGTATCGCTGCCCGCCAAACCGTCCAAATTGTCCGGCAAAGAACCCCCAACCAAATTGTTAGGCCCGCTATCAGCCGGCAAGATTTGAACGGTGACAGTACCCACGCCCGGAATTGTCCCGAATCCGTCGCTGACGCTGTAGGTGAAAGCAGTTGTACCGGCTACGTTGCCGGGGATGAATTGCACTTGAGAGACAAGATTTACAGCTACCCCCAGTTGTGGTGTGCTGACATTGATAATGCTGAGCGTCCCTTTTTGCGGGCTGGAATCGTTGGCCAGCACGTCGATGAAAGTGGGCAGCAAATTATTCGTATTGGTAAATACGATGCCGTCATCGACAGCAATAGGCGGCAGGAGAGTTGGAACAGTTACGGAGGTATCGAAAGAATTGATGTTAATCGCCACTGACGCTGCTGCCGTGCCGCCTTGGTCGTCAGCTACGCTGTAGCTGAAAGAACCGGCTTGCCCGATCACGTTTGTTCCAGGTTGGAATTTCAGCCCGAGTAAATCCTGAACGGTTAACTTTTGGTTCACGGTGACTGGGTTCGTACCCGTAATTACCTGACCAAAAGTAGGATTGGGAAGTCCGACTACCGCGATCGACAGTGGATCGCCCTCCGGGTCGCTGGGCGCCGAAATGCTCAGAGACAGAGGCAAATTCTGCAAACCAGTCACCGTCTTGCCCGCTTCCACGAGCGGTGGCTGGTTAGGAGTCGGAGATGTAAAACTCGGCGGAGTCGGCCCGCCGCCTAAAGGCGGAGGAGTTGGGGGCGCCGCAGTTGGAGTGGGGACGATCGAAGGACTCGGACTCGGAGTTGTCGCGCCCGCAGTCGGAGTCGGGTTCGGACTCGTACCCGGAACCTGTACCGGCAAGGTGCCCGTTGTTGGAGTTGGATTCGTGGTTGTCCCCGTTGTGGGACTCGTGGTTGTCCCCGTTGTGGGACTCGTGGTTGTCCCCGCTGGTGTGGGAGTTGTGGTTGCTGGTGTGGGAGTTGTGGTTGCTGGTGTGGGAGTTGTGGTTGCTGGTGTGGGAGTTGTGGTTGCTGGTGTGGGGCTTGTGGTTGTCCCTGTTGTGGGACTTGTGGTTGTTCCCGTTGTGGGACTTGTGGTTGTTCCCGTTGTGGGACTTGTGGTTGTTCCCGTTGTGGGACTTGTGGTTGTTCCCGTTGT
>NZ_JAUBVF010000002.1:142669-143824 GCF_036705685.1 Microcoleus sp. AT3-A2 | reverse complement strand
GGGATTCGTGGTTGTCCCCGTTGTGGGACTCGTGGTTGTCCCCTCAATGGTGAAGGGATTGTCGTTTACGCGGGGTATTTGAGCTGTAGTGAACCTAGATTCATCTAGCGAGTTCGATCGAACATCAATCAACACCGCCAAAAATTCCCCAGTTTGCCTGTCCCTAATAATCGTGTTGCTAGAATTCGAGCCTTGGCCCTGGAAAATTTCTAACTCTGTAAAGTTCAAACCTCCAGCCAGACCGATCGAATCTCCCGCATTAAAATCTCTAATTACATCAGCATCGCCGATTTCGCGGCCGCCAGTAGTAAGAAACCCGTTGCCATCAGGCGACGTGCCCACCCTACCGAGAACAAAGATATCCGATCCGTCGCCTCCTGTCAGAGTATCAGACCCGCGATCGCCCGAAAGAATATCATCCCCAGCATCTCCAGACAAAGAATCATTGCCGTCGCCCCCGAAGATCAGGTCATCACCCTCGCCGCCATCACCAGTATCGTTACCAATACCGCCGGTGATGACATCCCCGCCCTCCTGGCCCAACAAAATATCATTGCCCGCAGCGCCGATCAGGCAGTCATTACCCGTGTCGCCAAAAACAGTGTCACTGCCCTTGTCGCCCAAAATCAGGTCGTCCTCCCCACCACCGCGCAGACAGTCATTGCCTTTACCGCCGTACAGCGAGTCGTTGCCTTCAGCACCCAAGACAATATCGTTGCCCTGGTCGCCAAAAGCTACGTCACCGCCCTCGTCGCCAGAAACCAAGTCATCGCCTTTGCCACCCCGCGCCGTGTCATTGCCACGCCCGCCCTCAACAAAATCTTTACCAGCGCCACCGTTGAGATAATCGTTACCGTCTTCGCCCCTGAGTAGATCGTCTCCGTCCCGACTCAGAAGCGTGTCGTCGCCGGCACCCCCGGCAATCGTGTCATTGAACAAGCTGCCGATTAAATAGTTACTGCCCTCATTTGCGACAACTAAGCCATCGACAAAAAGTGGCTCTGGGGGAGGCGTGGGAACTGTCAGAGGTGGCCGCGGCACAGGCGTTACCGAAATGTCCGTGCCCGTCATCATCGGTTCCGTGCCCGTCATCATCGGTTCCGTGCCCGTCATCATCGGTTCCGTGCCCGTCATCATCGGTTCCGTGCCCGTCAT